>JACCWU010000209.1 GCA_013697465.1 Actinomycetota bacterium
CTCGATCGGCATCCAGGCCGTCAAGCCTGCACGCCGATCGAGCCGACCACGCTGCTTGGTGCATGCCCTCCCCGCGGGCACGCCCATTCGGAATCAACCATCTAGTGCCGCTCGTCAACCGACGGTCTTGCCCATGAACGCGACGATCTTGACGATCTCGTCCGCGAAGCGCGCGAACTCGCCGACACGAATCTGCTGCGGGCCGTCGCAGAGGGCGTCTTCCGGCTGCGGGTGCACCTCCACCATCACGCCGTCCGCGCCCGCGGCGACCGCCGCGCGCGCCAACGGGAGCACGAGATCGCTGCGACCGGCCGCGTGCGAGGGATCGACGATCACCGGGAGGTGGGTCTCGCGCTTGAGAACCGGCACCGCCGAGAGGTCGAGCGTGTACCGCGTCGAGCGCTCGAACGTCTTGATCCCGCGCTCGCAGAGGATGACGCGTTCGTTTCCCTCCTTGGCCACGTACTCCGCGGCCATCAGGTGCTCCTCGACCGTCGCGGACGGGGCGCGCTTCAGGAGGACCGGCTTGGGCACGCGCCCGACCTCCGCGAGCAGGTTGAAGTTCTGCATGTTGCGGGCGCCGATCTGGATGACGTCGGCAATCGCGGCGACCTCCTCGACGTCACGGGGGTCGAGCAGCTCGGTGACGATCGGCAGGCCGGTCTCCTCGCGTGCCTCCGCGAGGATCTCGAGCCCCTTCCTCCCGAGCCCCTGGAAAGCATAGGGAGACGTGCGAGGCTTGAACGCGCCTCCCCGGAGCACCGTCGCCCCCGCCGCGGCGACCGCGCGCGCGGTCTCGAGCGTCTGCTCCCGCGTCTCGACCGTGCACGGGCCTGCGATCAGCCCGAAGAAGCCGTCGCCGATTCGCCGCCCGCGCACCTCGACGACCGTCGAGTCCGGCGTCAGCTCGCGGCCGACGAGTCGGTACGGGAGGAGCTCAGGCGTGCCGGTGATCTCCATCTCGATTGAGTCTAGTTGTGGGCCAAAGTCGACCAGAGACAAGCTGGAAAGCCGCGGCGGCCCGACTGCGACGCAGTCGGCTTCAGGGATTTTGCGCGATCAGGGATCGGCGCTAGCTGATTCCTGATCGCGCGGGCCAATCAGGGAGAATCCCGACGTGAGGATCTTCTCGGGCATACGGGCATCGGGCGACAAGACGCTCGGCAACTACAGCGGCGGCTATCGCCAGTATCGGGCGACGCAGGAACAGGGTGAGGCGTTGTTCTGCATCGTCGATCTCCACTCCATCACGACCGCCTACGAGCCCGAGGGGCTTCGCGAGGCCACGCTGGCCGGGACGGCGATGCTCTTCGCGACCGGCATCGACCCCGAGCGGTCGATCGTCTTCGCCCAGAGCCACGTGCCTGCCCACGCCGAGGCGGCCTGGTTGCTCTCGGCCGCGACGAGCTTCGGCGAGCTCCGGCGGATGACGCAGTTCAAGGACAAGTCCACCGAGCAAGAGTTCGTGTCCGCGGGGCTCTTCACATACCCGGTGCTGATGGCCGGCGACATCCTCCTCCACCAAACGGACATGGTCCCGATCGGGGATGACCAACGTCAGCATCTCGAGCTGACTCGGGACATTGCCGAGCGCTTCAACGGCCGCTACGGGGAGACCTTCACCGTGCCGCAGGGGGTGTATCCGGAGGAGGGAGCCCGCATAAGGAATCTCCAGGAGCCGGAGCGCCTGATGTCAACCTCGGCCGGCAACCCGCAGGGTGTCGTTCGGATCGTCGACGAGCCCGACGTGATCCGAAAGAAGTTCAAGACCGCGGTCACCGACTCGGAGCGCGAGGTGCGCCATGACCCGGGCGCGAAGCCCGGTATCTCCAATCTCGTCGAGATCATGTCGGTCGCCACCGGCGGCTCACTCGGGGCTATCGAGGCGCGCTACGGCGACTCCGGCTACGGGCAGTTCAAGGAGGATGTGGGCGAGGCGGTGGTCAAGCTCTTCGAGCCCATCCAGGAGCGGTACCGCGAGCTGCGAGCCGACGACAACGGGCTCAGGCGCCTGCTTGCCGACGGGGCCGAGAAAGCCCGGGAGTCCTCCGCGCCGACGCTCGCGGCGATGTACGAGCGCATGGGCTTCGTCAGGCTGTAGCGAGTCGCCGCAGCTGCGCCACTTCGTCGTCCGTCAGCTCGCGCCACTCACCAGGCGCCAGGTCTCCGAGGTCGAGTCCCGCGTACCGGCTCCGGTGGAGGTGTCGGACGGGATGGCCGACCGCCTCGCACATCCGCTTCACCTGGTGCTTGCGGCCTTCGTGGAGGACGAGCTCGACGCGGCTCGACTCCCCGCCGGGTCGAAGCACCCGGCCGCGCGCGGGCGCGGTCCGGCCGTCTTCGAGCTCGATGCCCTCGCGGAGTGACCGGAGCGCCTCTTCGCCCGGGTTGCCCTCGACCTCCGCTTCGTACACCTTCTCCACGCCGTAGCGCGGGTGCGCTAGGCGATGAGCCAGCGGCCCGTCGTTGGTCAGCAGAAGGACGCCGGTCGTGTCGGCGTCGAGGCGACCGACGGGGACGACGCGGGTCGCGTGATCCACGAGATCGACGACGGTCTGCCGTCCCTGCGGGTCGCGCGCAGTCGTCACGACGCCGGCTGGCTTGTGGAGCAGCACGTACGCCAGAGGCTGCGGTTCGATCTGGCGGCCGTCGACCTCGACCACGTCTCGAGAGCCGACCCTCGTCGAGAGCTCGCCGGGCGCACCGTTCACGCGGACGCGGCCCGCGAGGATCAGCTCGTCCGCCCGCCGCCGCGAGGCTACCCCTGCCCGTGCGAGGAAGGCGTTCAGCCGCATCGGCGCATTCTTGCCTGGGTAGGGTTTGGGCCGTGGGCCAGATCGACGAGTGGACCGACAGGATCGCGGAGCTGGCGGTCTACGGAGCGAACGTCCAGCCGGGGCAGCTCGTCGCCGTTACGAGCTACATCGGCAAGGAGGAGCTCACGCGGAAGGTCGCTCATGCCGCCTATCTGAGAGGCGCCAAGTTCGTCGACGTCGTCTACTTCGACCAGTGGGTGAAGCGCGAGCGGATCGCGCATGCCGCCGAGGAGTCGCTCGACTACATCCCACCGTGGATGTCGGAGCGCCTCCGCCATCTCTCCGACGAGCATGCCGCCCGCATCACGCTCTCCGGGTCGCAGGCCCCCGAGGCGCTCGAAGGCCTCGACCCGTCACGCGCCGGGCGAGACCTTCTGCCCTACCTTCCGGAGACCGGCGACGTGGTGAACAAGCGGACGACCAGCTGGTGCATCGTCCCGGCCCCCACACGACCGTGGGCGGAGGCGGTCTACCCGGATCTGCCGCCCGACGAGGCGTACGAGCGCCTCTGGGAGGTGGTGGCACACATCTGCCGGCTCGATGCCGAAGATCCCGCAACTGCTTGGGCAGAGCGGGTCGCCGTGCTCAAGGCGAACGCCGATCGCCTGACGGAGCGGCGGTTCGACGCCGTCCGGCTGCACGGCCCGGGAACCGACGTGACCATCGGCCTCCTGCCCTCCTCCGAATGGCATGCGGGCGACTTCACGACGGTCGACGGTCTCCGCCACACGCCGAACATCCCGACTGAGGAAGCGTTCACGACTCCGGATCCGGCTCGGGTCGACGGCCATGTGAGCGCGACGATGCCGCTCGAGCTTTTCGGCACCTCGATCACGGGAATCCGGGTCGAGTTCTCGGAGGGCCGGGCCGTGAAGATCGATGCGGAGAAGGGCGCCGAGACGCTTCGCGCGGTGGCCTCGAAGGACGACGGAGCGAGCCGGCTCGGGGAGATCGCGCTCGTGGACGGCGAGGGCCGCATCGGCCCTCTCGAGACCGTCTTCCTCAACACGTTGATCGACGAGAACGCCGCGAGCCACATCGCACTCGGCAACGGATACGAGTCGCCGGTTGCGGACGAAGCCGACAAGGCGCGCATCAATCGGAGCCGCGTCCACGTCGATTTCATGATCGGGAGCCCTGAGCTCGCCGTGGACGGCATCACCCGTGACGGAGACACCGTTCCGGTGCTGCGCGACGGCCGCTGGCAGGTCTAGCGTGGGCTCCTGACGTCGCAGGGGCGACGCTCGCAAGCGAGGCAAGGGCTCGGCGCGCAGGACAGTACATCCAGTACGGACAAGCGTCGAGCCCGCAGGATCGCGCCGCGAGCGTCGTCAGCCGGTCGTCCAGGAGATAAACACGAGCCCGGCTCCGCCGGCTTGTGGGCGACCGGCGGCCTGCGGCGTCAGGAAGCGCGGGCCTCTGCGACCTCGATGAGCCGTGACCGCAGCTCGTCTTCCGTCGCGCCGAGATCGTCGAGACGAGGCAGCGCAGCCAGGCTCTCGAGCCCGAAGACGCGCTCGAAGAGCGGCGTCGTGCGGTAGCGGATCGCGCCACCGGGACCGCTTTCGCGGCCGGCCTCGGCGATGAGACCGCGTTCCACGAGGCTCGCGACGGCCGAGTCCGCGGCAACGCCTCGAATCCGCGCGATCTCGGGCCGCGAGCACGGGCCGAGATAGGCGACGATCGCAAGGGTTTCGAGCGCAGCCTGCGAGACCCCACGCTCGACGGGTCGCTCGAAGAGCCGCGCGCAGGCGTCTGCGGCGTCTCGGGAGGCGCGGAACGCATAGCCGCCGGCGACCTGCTCGAGCACGATCCCGCTCCGTCCTTCGCGATACCGCTCGCCGAGCAGCCTCAGTGCGGTCTCGACCCGCTCGGGATCGTCCACGGTCGCGTCGGCGAGCTCCGAGACGGACAGAGGAGCTGACGCCACGACGAGCAACGCCTCGACGGTGTGCGCGAGGCGGTCGACCGGATTCTGGGCAATCAGGCGGAGCGGGCTGTCCACGCGGGGATCCTTTCTTCGTCGGCTCTCGAGACTCGTATCGGGGTGAAGGGCGCCGCCTGGCTCAGCGCGATCTCGCCGGACTTGCGGAGCTCGAGCAGGGCGAGGAAGGCCACCGCCTGCTCCACCCGAGACAGGCCAGCGACCTCGGTATCGAAGTCGAAGCGGCGGCGTCTGGCGAGCAGCGCGCGAAAGCGCTCGAGGAACTGGGTGACGGGTGGGAAGCGAAGGGCCATGTGGCTCAGCGACACGTTCGGCGGGGGAACCGCCAACCCTCGCAGCGCGTCTGCAAGCGCAGAGGCGCTCTGGTCGGCAAGCCGTCGCTCGATCCGCGGTGCGAGCGGAGCGGGCCCGAGCCGAAAGAACCGCTCGCTCTCGGCGGCGAGCCGTTCAACGAGCCACGCAGCCGCCTCTTTCATCCGCCGATACTCGGCGAGCCGGCGCGCGAGCTCTTCCGCGGCCTCCTCGGGCTCGAGCTCGTCGAGCTCGGCGGCCTCCTCGGGGAAGAGCGCACGCGCCTTGAGCTCGAGGAGCGCCGAGATGAGGACGAGGAACTCGCCGCACGCCTCGAGATCGACCTCGTCTCGGTCAGCGAGATGCTCGAGGAACGCGAGGACGATCCCGGCGACGTCGATCTCGCGCGGCTCGATCTCCTCTTTCAGGAGCAGGGTCAGGAGAAGATCGAAGGGCCCTTCGAAGGCGTCGAGGTCCAGCTCGAGGTCGCGGACCGCCGGCCGAGGGTGGAGCGCGGGCACGCGGCGCAGGCTAGCCTCGCCGCCGGACGCGCCGGAGCGCGAGCACTTCCGTCAGCGCAGCGATTCGGCCAGCTCGAGCGCCCGCGCTCTCGTGAAGTCGCCCTCGAGCCGGAGCGCGATGCCGTCGTCCTCCCACACGAGGACGTTTCGCGCCAGCCAGGCGCTTTCCTTGACGGGGTTGCCCAGCTCGTCCAGCAGGATCACGAAGTGCGGCTCGCCGCTCAGGAACACGCCCGGCTCGCCGTCGACGGACAGGATCTCGACTCGCGTTCCCGGGCCGGCGAGCTTCTTGGAGACGAAGTTCTCGTCGAGCGAGAGCAGCGCAGTCTGACCGACGAGGAGGCGTGCGCTCGTCGGCGTGCCGTACAGGAACCACACGGTGCCCCTCGGGCCGAGGTAAACGCGGTCGGGAGCGTCATCGAGCTCGCGGAGATCGAATCCGGCTCGCGTGCGGGCGGCTTCCAGGGTCACGGTCTCGCCGAGGTCGAGGCCGAGCCCGATGGGCTCCGGAGCGATCTCGGGGAGCTCGTCGACGACCTCGATTCGCTCGCCGCCGATGTGCAGCACGCGGAAGAGCGCCGAGCGCGCGTCCGGGACGGCCAGCGTGGCCGCGAGCGCTGCGAGCAAGATGAGCGCGACCGCGAGAGCCCACTTGCGACGCGGGACGTACCGTCTCGGGCGCTCGAGCCGGGCGAGGACCGTCGGCGCGACGTCCTGGAAGCCCGGGACGTCGAGATCGCGGCCGAGGGCGACGAGTGCGCGCTCGAGGTCGGTCACCGCTCGACCTCCTCTCGAAGACGAGCGAGCGCTCGGGCGGTTCGCGACTTGACCGTCCCTTTGCGCACGCCGAGCGTGGCCGCGGTTTCGTCCTCCGAGAGCTCGAGGAAGTATCGGCAGGTAAGAACGTCCTGGTCGCGCTCCTCGAGACGCCCGACCGCGCGGAGCAGCTCCTCGCGCTGCTCGCGCG
>JACCWU010000220.1 GCA_013697465.1 Actinomycetota bacterium
GTGGGCGCCTCGCCTCCGTGGCTGGCGATCCACGTCGCGCAGTGCGCGTCGTGCCCCATCAGCACGTCGGCCGCTTTGATGGCGTCGCGTACCTCGGCGTGCAGGGGGCTCGTGATCGCGGAGGTGAGGCCCGACGCGATCGCCATCGGCAGGAAGGCGGCGTTCAGACCGTGACGATGGGGAAGCCCGAAGCTGATGTTCGAGGCGCCGCACGTCGTGTACACGCCGAGCTCTTCGCGCAGCCGGCGCACGATCGAGAAGACCTGCCGGCCGGCGCTCCCGATCGCGCCGATCGGCATCACGAGCGGGTCGATGACGATGTCCTCCTTCGGAATCCCGTAATCCGCCGCCCGCTCCACGATCTTGCGCGCGATCTCGAAGCGCTCGTTCGGGTCCTCGGAGATACCGGTCTCGTCGTTCGTGATCGCGACGACTGCCGCGCCGTGGCGCGCGACGAGCGGAAGCACGCTCTCGAGGCGCTCCTCCTCGCCGGTGACGGAGTTGACGAGCGCCTTTCCCTCGTACGCGGCGAGCCCGCTCTCCAGCGCCTCGACGATCGACGAGTCGATGCAGAGGGGGACGTCGGTGACCGACTGTACGAGCCGAATGGCCTCGGCCAGGATTGCGGGCTCGTCGGCGAGGGGAATGCCGGCGTTCACGTCGAGCATGTGCGCTCCAGCCTCGACCTGCGCGATCGCGTCGGCGACGACGGTGTCGTAGTTTCCCGCGCGCATCTCCTCGGCGAGCTTGGCCCGCCCGGTTGGATTGATGCGCTCGCCAATGATCACGAACGGCCGGTCGAAGCCGATCGCGACCTCGCGTGTGGCCGAGCTGAGGACGGTCTGCGTCACGTCGTCTCCTCCGTCGCAAGCCCGCTCTGACGGACGAGAACCGCGAGCTCGTCATCGTCATGCGCTGCTTCCAGACGAGCCACCTCGTCTGCGACCTCGGTCTCGAGGTCGTCGCCGCACGAGCGCGACTCGCGGCGCCACTCCTCGAGGTAGCCGTCGGAGTCGAAGAGACCCGCGCTCATGGCTGCTGCGTCGATCGCCTCCTGGAAGCGTGCGTCGAGCTGGGCTCGCGCCGTCGAGCGGCTCTCCTTTGCCGTCACCTGGGCGGGAATGTCTCTCCACCAGATGACGGTGAGCTCAGGCATGCACGAACCGCTGGAGTGAGGGGAGGAGCTCGCCGTAGCCCGTCCGGCGGTGCTCGAACTCGAGTCCCAGGTAGGTGGCCGCGGCGCGCGCGCGCTCGAGAAGACCCGCATCGTCCGTCTGCGCGAGGTAGAGGACGCGGCGGTAGTTCCCGAACATGAGCGGGAGCAGCTCTGGATGGCGGTCGAGCTTGAGCCCTTTGACGACCAGCGCCTCGAAGTGCCGCGCGAGGAAGTCCGTGAGGTAGAAGGTTGCGGGCTCGCGGTCGTGCATTGCCTCCCACTCGGTGTTCCCCGCGAAGAAGCCGTAGCAGTGAGCGCCGGGCAGACGCTCGACGCCGTGAGCCTCGAGCACGCGGTCGAGCGCACCGGCGGTCCCACAGTCCGCGTAGGCGACGAAGACTCGCTCGTAGTGCCCCTTCAGCTCGTGGAGCTTCGCATCGACCGCGGGCGCGATCTTGCTCGGTGTGGAGTGGAGCTTGCCGGGGAGGCACCGGACGGTCACGTGCGTCCAGCCGTTGAGCTCGACGACGGCCAGCACCTCGCGCGCGATCGCGCCGCAGGCGAGGATGAGGACTTCGGGCCGGTCGGCCTCGAAGCTCGCCTCCTCGTCAAGAAGCTGCGGCAGCTGCTGCACGGCGTGCGAGCACCAGGGCTTGTGCGGTCTCCGAGGCGACGGCGGCGTCGCGGCAGTACGCGTCCGCGCCGACAGCCTTGCCGAACTCCTCGTTGAGCGGAGCGCCGCCGACGAGGACGATGTAGTCGTCCCGGATCCCCTTCTCCGCGAGGGTGTTGATGACGACCTTCATGTACGGCATCGTCGTCGTGAGCAGGGCGGACATGCCGAGGATGTCGGGCTGGTGCTCCTCGAGCGCTTCCAGGTAGGCCTCGACCGGGTTGTTGATCCCGAGGTCGATCACCTCGAAGCCCGCGCCCTCCAGCATCATCCCGACGAGGTTCTTGCCGATGTCGTGGATATCGCCCTTGACGGTTCCGATCACGACCTTGCCCACTCGCTCCGCGCCGGTCTCCGCAAGCAGGGGACGAAGGATTCCCATACCCGCTTTCATCGCGTTGGCCGCGAGCAGCACCTCGGGTACGAAGAGGATGCCGTCGCGGAAGTCGATGCCCACGATCCGCATGCCCTCGACGAGCGAGTCGTTCAGGACCCTGTCGGGACTCCACCCACGCTCGAGCAGGATGTTCGTCCCCTCGGCGATCTCGTCGGCGAGCCCGTCGTACAGGTCGTCGTGCATCTGCGCGACGAGATCGTCGTCCGGCAGTGACCCGAGGTCGACTTCGGCTTCGCTCATGATGTTCGGTGTGTGTTCCGCATCGTGGAACTGTGCTGTATCCTGAGACATTGTACGAAATCACTGGAGGGCCTGCAATGGTCCAGTCGGTAGAGCGCGCATTCACGATCCTCGAAGCCGTCGCCGAGCGGCCGGCGGGGATAACGGCGCTGGCCGATCGCCTCGATCTGCCGAAGAGCACCGTCGCGCGGCTTCTCGGCTCCCTCGAGACGCTCGGGGCCGTCGAGCGGGTGGCCGGCCGCCGCTGGCAGGTCGGGCCGGGCGTGACCGCGCTCACGGACGCCGTGTCGCCGGCTCGCAGCCTTGCTGCTCTTGCTCGTCCCGAGCTCGCGGAGCTCGTCGGCTCGGTCGGTGAGGACGCCGGGCTTGCGCTGCCCGACGGCTACGACATGCTCTACGTCGATCAGGTCGAGTGCGACCACCCTGTCCAGGTGCGGGACTGGACGGGGACGCGCGCGCCGATGCACGCGGCTCCCTCGGGGCTCGTCCTGCTGGCCGAGTGGCCGGAAAGCGCGATCGAGGGCTATGTCGCTCGCGGTCTCGCGCAGCTGACCCCGCGCACGATCGGTGATGGGAAGCAGCTTCGCGACCGACTCGCCGAGGTGCGCGAGCGCGGCTATGCGTGGGGGCTCGAGGAGTTCTCGGAGGGGATCAACTCCGTCGCGGCTCCGATCCGCGACGGGCGTGGAAACGCCATCGCGGCGATCCATCTCCACGGGCCGGCGTACCGGTTTCCGGCGCCCGGCGAGGAAGAGCGGATCGCTGAGCGGGTCGTCGAGGCTGCGCGCTCGGTGGGCCGCCAGCTCGCGCGCGAGGAGCGAAGCCCCGCTCCGTGACGGAACGGCTTCGCTTCGTCGACCGCCAGACGGTCGCCTCGCTGCTCCCGCCAATTCTCGAGCAAGTCGAGCTCGCGGGCGAGGTGTATCGAGCAATGGCACGCGGCGAGGTCGAGATGCCGCCGAAGGTCGGTGTCCATCCGCGACCCGACGCCTTCGTGCACGCCATGCCGGCGTTCCTGCGCGAGCTCGACGTTGTCGCGATGAAGTGGGTTGCCGGCTACCCGGACAACCCGGCGTACGGTCTGGCCGCGATCAACGGCGTCATCGTCGTGAACGAGGCCTCGACCGGAGTGCCGCTCGCCGTCCTCGACGCCGCCGAGATCACGGCAGCCCGCACGGCGGCCGCCTCGGGCGCGTGCGTGCAGGCGTTCGCCCCCGAGGGCTGGGGCACCGCCGCGGTGCTCGGGTGCGGCGAACAGGGCCGCTACCACTGCGAGGTGCTGCGTGCGCTGAACCCCGAGTGCGAGATCCGCGCCCACGACCCTGTTGTCGCGCGCGCCCGCGAGGTATGCGAGGGCGCAGTCGTCTTCGACGATCCGCGCGCGGCCGTGGCCGGTGCCGACGTGATCGTCACCGCAGGGCCGATTCTCCGCGACCCGCCGTCGCCTCTCGACGAGTCGTGGGTCGAGGACGACGGCCTATTGCTGCCGATCGACTTCGACTTCTACGTGTCCGCCGCCGCAGTCGCCGCGTGCGACCTCTTCCTCACCGACGACGTCGCCCAGTACGTGGCGTATCGGGAGCATGGCTACTTCCATGGATGGCCCGATCCGCATGCGAGCGCGGGCGAAGCGCTCGAGCAAGGGCTCGGCGGCCGGCGAGTCGTCTGCGCGAACCTCGGCGTCGGCGCGCTCGACGCAGCCTTCGCGCACACTGTGCTGTCGCGCGTCACCGAGTAAGCGGCGAGCTTCAAGAGCTCGGGACCGACTCGTGGCGATGGAACGAAACGTGTCTTGGAGGCATCGGCGTCGCGCCGCGTATGAGGTCGGCGGCCTTCTCGGCGACCATCATCACCGGCGCGTAGATATTCCCGTTGGTGACGTGCGGCATCACGGAGGCGTCGACCACGCGCAGTCCGTCGAGCCCGTGCACGCGCATCGTCCGAGGGTCCACGACCGACATCTCGTCCACTCCCATCCGGCAGGAGCACGAGGGATGCAGCGCGGTTTCCGCGTCTCTCGCTACCCACTCGAGAATCTCCTCGTCGGTCTCGACGTGCGGGCCGGGTGAAATCTCGCCCGCGTCGTACTCCGCGAACGCGGGTTGGCTGAGAATGTGGCGCGCGCAGCGGATCGCCTCCACCCACTCGCGCCGGTCTTGCTCCGTAGAGAGGTAGTTGAAGCGAAGGGCCGGATGGACGTGGGTCGACGCGGAGGTGATCTTCACCGAACCACGCACATCCGAGCTCATCGGACCGACGTGCACCTGATACCCGTGCCCGCCGGCGGGCTGGGTGCCGTCGTAGCGGATCGCGAGCGGCAGGAAGTGGAACATGAGGTTCGGGTAGGCGACGTCCTCGTTGGAGCGGACGAAGCCGCCGGCCTCGAAGTGGTTCGTCGCTCCCGGGCCGCGGCGGAGAAAGAGCCACTGGAACCCGACCCACGGCCGGTTCCGCCACTTGAGTGCGGGGGCGACCGAGATCGGCTTCGTGCACGCGTGCTGGACGTAGACCTCAAGATGATCCTGCAGGTTCTCGCCCACGCCCGGGAGCTCGTGGACGACCTCGACGCCGACCGACCGCAGGTGCTCCGGCTCGCCGATGCCCGACAGCTGAAGGATCTGCGGCGTGTTGATCGCGCCGCCGCAGAGGATCACCTCGCCTCCGTAGGCGTGCTCGAAACCGCCCGCTTTCAGGTACTTGACGCCGATCGCACGCTTTCCCTCGAACAGCACGCGGGTCACGTGTGCTCGGCAGACGACGTCGAGGTTCGGGCGCTTGAGCACCGGATGGAGGTAGGCGCGCGCCGCGCTCACCCTGCGTGCGCGGTGGAGGTTGCGGTCGAAACGCGCGAAGCCCTCCTGCTTGAACCCGTTGACGTCGTCGGTCAGCGGAAAGCCGGCTTGCTGCACCGCCTCGAAGAACGCTGAGAAGACCGGGTACGTCGCGGGGCCGCGCTCGAGCACGAGTGGGCCACCGTCGCCGCGATACTCGTTCGCGCCTTCCAGGCAGCGCTCCATGCGCTTGAAGTAGGGGAGGCAGTGCGCGTAGTCCCACTGCTCGAGGCCGGGCTCGGCGCCCCACTTCTCGAAGTCCAGCGGATTCCCGCGCTGGAAGATCATCCCGTTGATCGAGCTCGAGCCGCCGAGCACCTTCCCCCGCGCGTGCGAGACGCGGCGTCCGCCCATGAAGGGCTCCGGTTCCGACTCGTAGCGCCAGTCGTAGAGCGCCGACCCGATCGGGAAGGAGAGCGCGGCGGGCATATGGATGTAGACGTCCCACAGCGAGTCGGGCCGGCCGGCTTCGAGAACGAGAACGCGCGTCGAAGGGTCCGCGCTCAGGCGATTGGCCAGCACGCATCCCGCCGACCCGCCGCCGACGATCACGTAGTCGTAGGGACGATCGGTCACTCGCGCTCGAGCGCCTCGACGAGAAGCGTCGACACGTCCGCGACGCGCAGCTCGCGTCCGGACTGGCGCACGCCGTCGTCGAGCATCATCGTGCAGAACGGGCACGCGACAGCGAGTGTGCCGGCGCCCGTTTCCGAAGCTTCGCGGACTCGCTCCTCGTTGATCGCAGAGCCGCGCTCCTCCATCCACATGTGGGCGCCGCCCGCCCCGCAGCAGAACGTGCGCTTGCCGCTCCGAGCCATCTCGACCGGCTGCCCGACCGCCGCGACGAGCTCGCGCGGGGACGAGATCACGTCGTTGTGACGTGCGAGGTAACAGGAGTCGTGGTACGTGATCGAGTCTCCGCTCGCAGCCGGCTCGAGGCGGCCGTCACGCACGAGCTCGGCCAGGAGCTCGGTGTGGTGGAGAACCTCGTAGCGGCCGCCGAAGTCCGGGTACTCGTTCCCGATCGTGTTGAAGCAGTGCGGGCAGCTCGCGACGATCTTGGTCACGCCGGCCTCGTTCAGCGTCGCGACGTTCTGCTCCGCGTACGACTGGAACAGGTACTCGTTGCCCATGCGGCGGGCCGGGTCGCCGGTGCAGGACTCGCGAGGACCGAGGATCGCGACGTCGACTCCCGCGGCGAGGAGCAGCTTCGCGGTCGACTCGGCGGAGCGCCGCGCACGTTCGTCGAACGAGGCCGCGCAGCCAACCCAGTACAGAACCTCGGGCGCAGGGTCGCCCGGCGCAAGCACGCGGACGCCGAGGTCCGATGCCCATGCGGCGCGCTCGGTCTGCGGCTTGCCCCAGGGGTTCGCGCTGCGCTCGACGTCCCGGAGCATCGGCTCGGCCTCGGCGGGAAAGCGCGAGTCGACCATGACCAGATGCCGGCGCAGGTCGACGATGTGATCCACGTGCTCGATCGAGACCGGGCACTCGTGGACGCAGGCGCCGCAGGTGACGCAGTCCCAGACGACGTCGTCCGTCACGGCGTTCGGCACGAGCGCGGACGGCTCGAACGCGGGGTCGGCCAACACCTTCGGCCCTTCCGAGAAGACGTGGTCGCGGAGGTTCATGATCAGGAGCTTCGGTGACAGCTCCTTGCCGGTCGCGTAGGCCGGGCAGACGTCCTGGCAGCGACCGCACTCGGTGCAGGACATCGTGTCGAGGACTTCCTTCCACGTCAGGTCGCGCACCGTGCCGGCGCCGAAGCGGAGCTCGTCGTCCGCGCCGTCGAAGTCGAGCGGCTCCAGCCGGCCGCGCGCGCGGGTCTGCCCGAAGAACACGTTCGGGCCGGCGGTGGCGATGTGCAGGTGCTTCGAGTAGGGGAGGTAGACGAGGAAGGAGAGGATGATCAGCACGTGTGTCCAGACGAGGGCGCGCTCGAGTGCCTCGGTGGTCGTCGAGTCCGAGAACAGGCCGGAGAGCGCGTTCGAGGCGGGCGACCAGCCCTCCGGCCACTCGTGCAATCCGAGCGCGATCTGGCTCCCGTGCCAGAGGAGCAGCGTGGTCACGATCCCGGCGATCAGCGCGAGGATGAGGTCGGCCTCGCGGAGGTGGCTGCCATCGAAGCGCCTCGGCCGCTGCACCTTGCGAATCCAGAAGGCGGTCGCCACGCCGACGAGGACGAGCACGCAGAAGAGGTCGACGAGCAGCGCGAACCAGCCCTGCCGCTCGAGCCAGGCGAGCGGCGAGCCGGACGGGAGGCCGGGCTCCCGGTCGACGACGTAGATCACCGCGATCACGATCGTCGGGAAGAGGACGACGAAGCCCCAGAAGATGAACGCGTGCATGAGGCCCGGGACGAGGCGCTGCAGAAGCTTCCTCTGGCCGAGGACGATCGTCGTCTCGTTCTCGATCCGTCGCGGGAGGTCGTCGAAGCGCTGCAGCGGCGCGCCCATGCGC
>JACCWU010000226.1 GCA_013697465.1 Actinomycetota bacterium
ATCGCCGGGAGGGCGCGCTCGGGGTGGGCGACGGGCGACCGGCGGCCGCGGCGGCCGCGGCTCGCAGCGCACCGCGCGCAGTAGTGAAGGCTGCCCCCGATGTAGCGGAGCGAGCGTCCGATCGCGATCGAGGACGACTCCTTCGTGTACCGGGTGGGGATCGGCACCTCGACGACGCGCTGGCCAGACGTCACTGCGTCGACGAGGAACTGTGAGTCGAAGAGAAAGTCATCGGAGTAGCTGAGGAACGGGAGCGAGAGGAGGCATCCGCGCGTGTAGGCGCGGAGACCGCTGTGCATCTCGGAGAAGTGCGATCCGAGCATGAGGTTCTCGAGGACCGTAGTGACGCGGTTTCCGACGTAGCGGTACCTCGGCATCCCGCCGCCGATCGGATCGCCGAGACCGGCGAACCGTGAGCCGAACGTCATGTCCGCGTCGCCCGCGAGGATGGGCGCGATCAGAAGCGGAACCGCCTTCGGCTCGTACTGGTAGTCGGGGTGGAGGAGCACAACGACGTCGGCTCCGCTTCGCACGGCCTCGGCGTAGCACGTCTTCTGGTTCCCGCCGTAGCCGCGGTTCTCGGAATGGACGTAGACGTCGATCCCAAGCTCGCGCGCCAGCGCGGCCGTGTTGTCGGGGCTCGCATCATCGACCAGGATCAGGAGGTCGGCGACGTCGCGCGGGATGTCGGCGACCGTCTGCGCGAGCGTCTCCTCGGCGCGGTACGCCGGCATCGTGATCACGACCTTAGGCACCGCGACACCTTGAGTTGTCGGGTCCCCACGGCCGGCGGCGATACGCTCTCTTCGAGATGCAGTGGCTCACGCGGCGGACGGCGCTCATGGCGGTCGGGCTCCTCGTCTCGCTCATCTTCGCGTACCTCGCCGTTCGCGACGTCGATCTCGACGCGCTCGCGCGCGGCCTCGCGAGGACGAACTTCTGGATGCTGATCCCGGCCGGCCTCGTCCTCGCTGTCGCCGTCTTCCTCCGGGCCGTTCGCTGGCGCATCCTCCTCTCGCCGGCGTATCGGCCGTCGACGCGTGTGGTGACTAGCGCGCTCCTGATCGGGTACCTCTTCAATACCATCCTTCCCGCGCGCGCGGGAGAGGCGGCGAGAGTGGTCGTGCTCAAGCAGCGGGCCGGGACGCCGAGGCTAGAAGCCGCGGGGACGGTCGCCGCCGAACGGGCGCTCGATGTTCTTTCGCTTCTCGCGCTCTTCTTCATCATCGCACCGGTCCTCCCGTCGGCCGAGTGGCTGCCCCGGGCGCTCGCGTTTGGCGCACTGCTGTTCGGCGGCCTTACGACTCTCGTCGTTGCGTTCGCCGTCTACGGCGAGCGCCCTGCGCGCCTCCTCCTGCGTCCACTCACGCGACTTCCCGGCATCTCGCAGGAACGCACGCAGGCCGGCGCAGCGAACCTCGTCCGCGGCTTCGCGCTCTTCCGGCGGCTCGGCATCGCCGTCCGCGCCTCCCTATTGACAGTCCTCTCATGGCTCCTGATCGCATTCTCGTTCTGGCTCGTGCTCCTCGGATTCGACCTCGGTCTCGGATTCGAAGCAGGGCTCCTGATCGTGGTCGCGACGAACCTCGCCATGATCCTCCCATCGGGTCCGGCCGCGGTCGGCGTCTTCCAGGCAGCCACGATCATCGCTCTCGCCGCGTTCGGCGTCGACCGGGCAACCGCTCTTTCCTACGGGATCGTCGTGCACGCACTGAACGCCTTGCCGTTCATCCCCGTCGGTTACGCCGCGCTGCACTACCATGCGGCAGCGCTTCGCCGCGGCGCCCGCCCAACGACTGAGGAGGCCGCGTCGATGCGGGAGCGCGCTCCGTCGACCCGGTAATACGCCGCGGCTTGCGGGCCGCCGCGAGCGCCGCGACGAGACTCACGTGAGCCGGCATCCTCGAGGCATGTCTGTCGGGTTCGAGGGCGGCGAGCCGAAACTAAAGGGTCCGCCTCATATGGGCAAAGGCCCGGCTCTGCAACTGAATCGGGAGCCGGAAGCGCCCAGGCCGGCTGCGGCTCCGTCCCCGGGCGCTCGGACCCGGCTCCCGTCTGGATCTTCGGTAGAACGCTGGAAATCCCTGGCCCCGATCCAAGCGACGTCACCAGGGCCGATCTCGACCTCAGTCGCATCGTCCATCGCAACATGCATGCGACCAGATTGCGTAGAAGAAATGAGGAGATTGACAGCTTTCTGTTACGACGATCTGACCAACGCCACGCCCACCCACCCGTCGCTCGACCGGGCGAAAACTGAAATTGTCCTTGCGAACAGGAGCCCTGGCCCGTTTGGAGTGGGCTAGAGGAGTGCGCTCCCGCTCGGGGCCGGGTACCGGCTAGACAAGCAAACTCACGAATTGAGGGAGAG
>JACCWU010000251.1 GCA_013697465.1 Actinomycetota bacterium
CCGTCTCGCCCATCGACTCGAGCGGATAGATCTCCTCGAGTCGCGAGTTCGGGAACCGCCAGCCCAGCGTGGTGTCCCACGCGGTTTGGTTCCCGCGTGGGAACGCGGCCTCGGGCTTCGCAATGACGAGCGGGGCGCGACTCATCGACTCGACCCCACCCGCGACCGCCACCTCGGCGTCGCCCACGGCAACGGCATGGCATGCGGAGACGACGGCCGAGAGCCCCGACGCGCAGAGCCGATTCAACGTGACACCCGCGACCGACTCGGGAAGCCCCGCGAGCAGCACTGCCATCCGGGCAACGTTCCGGTTGTCCTCCCCCGCCTGGTTCGCGGCCCCCAGGTAGACGTCGTCGATCGCAGCGGGATCCACGCCCGAGCGCTCCACCGCCGCCGACACGGCGAGCGCCGCGAGGTCGTCCGGACGCACGTGCGAAAGCGCGCCACCGTAGCGGCCGATCGGCGTCCGGACGCCCGAGAGCACGACAGCCTTGCGCACGAGCGCGGACGCTAGCTGATGAAGTCGACCTCGACGGGCCTCGGAAATGCCCCGAGCGCCTCGCCCCGGCGCAAGAACTCGGTCACCGCCTTTCGGCCCTCGTCTCCGTAGTCCTGAGTCAGCTCGTTTACGTACATGGAGACGAAGCGGTCGGCCACCGCGGCGTCGATGCCGCGCCCGAACTGAAGTGCGTACTCGAGCGCCTCGGCGCGATGCTCGAGCGCGCAGTCGATCGCCTCTTTCAGCACGACGCAGACATCGTGCAACACGTCTTCGCCCAGATCGCGCCGCGCGGCATTGACCCCGAGCGGGAGCGGGAGCCCTGTCTCGAGCAGCCACCACTCGCCTAGGTCGAGGATCTTCACGAGGCCGTGGCTCTCGAACGTGAGCTGTCCCTCGTGGATCAGGAGCCCTGCCGTGGCACGTCTCGACGCGACCTCCTCCGGTATCTGCTCGAAGGGGAGCTCGCGGTAGCGGAAGTCGCCGAGTACGAGACGAAGCGCGAGAAACGAGGTCGTGAGTGCGCCCGGCACCACGATCTCCTCCTCGCCGAGCTCGGCGAGAGACATCGGCGTGCACGCGACGACGATCGGCCCGTAGCCCGAGCCGATGCTGGCTCCGTGCGGGAGCAGCGCGTAGTCGTCCTGGACGAAGGGATACGCGGCAAGCGAGAGCGCGGTGACTTCGAGCCGCCCGGCTCGTGCCCACTGGTTGAGCGTCTGGATGTCCGCGGTCACCTGCTCGAAGTCGTGACCTCGGGTATCGACCCGGGCGGCGGCCAGCGCCCAAAACATGAACGCGTCGTCCGGGTCAGGGCTGTGACCTATGCGGATCCGCACGAAGTGGGGCACGCTAGCACCGGGCACCCGTGCCGCCGGTACCGAACCGCCGCCGATTCGGGACATGTCCCCGGCTCTGACCCAGGGACGTGTCCTTTACTGTCGCCAGACGACGTATGCCCAGCCGCCGAGCGGTGGATCGAGCGCCTTCGCGGTCGCATTGCAGACCCGGAACAGGATGCGTCCGGCCGCGTTCGTGTTGAAGATCTGCGTCACGAAGAGCCCCGCCGAGAGGTTCTGGGTCGGGAGGACGAGCGTCCGGTCGTAGGGCTTGACGCCGGCGACAGCGCCGCTCAGCGACACGCACGCATGTGCGGCCACCTGTGGGGGGTTCACCCGTACCTGCCCACTGAGCACGGCGGTGTCGGCCAGGCGGAGGGAGCCGTCGCTCACCTCGACCCCACTGACCGCCCCGGGCGCGAGCTCCGGGCTCGGGTACGCACCCGCGAGGTCGCCACCCGCGGCGACTCCCTCGATCGTCCCGGGCGGTCCTGGCTCCCCGCGCGGCAGCTGCCCCGGTTTGAAGTCGCGCGCGAGGAGCGACCGGTTCTTGACCTTCGCCGCCGTGACTGCACCCGCTTGCAGCTGCGCTGTCCCGACGGAGCCCCGAGGCAACACGATCCGTCCGGCCGCTTCACCGAGCGGCGTCGAGCCGAGCAGAGCCACCACGAGGGCGGCGCTCGCGAGCAACAAGGGGAGACGTGCGCGCACACCGCTGGGTTCGGCCTCGCGACTCGCCCTCCTCGCTCCCGCTACCCTCCACGCGATGGCCCCCGACCGCGACGCGATCCTCAAAGCGCTCGAGCAGGTGATCGATCCGGAGCTCAAGCGCCCGGTCACGGAGCTCGACATGGTGCGTGACGTCCTCGTCGAGGACAGCGGCGCGGTCTCGGTCACGATCGCCCTCACCGTCGCGGGCTGCCCGCTGCGCAACTCGTTCGAGGAGCAGGTCGCGCGATTCGTCGGCGAGGTCCCGGGAGTGTCGAGCGTGCGGCTCGGCTTCGACGTCATGAGCCCGGCTGAGAAGGCCGCACTCGCCACTCGACTGCGCGGCGGCCGGCCGGAGAAGAGCATCTCGCTCTCCCCTTCGACACGCGTGGTCGTCGTCGCGTCGGGCAAGGGCGGAGTCGGCAAGTCGACTCTTACCGCGAACCTCGCGTACGCGCTCTCGGAGCTCGACCAGCGAGTGGGCGTCCTCGACGCGGACGTCTACGGGCACTCGATCCCGCACATGCTCGGCATCCACCAGAAGCCGATTGCCGTGGACGACATGATGATCCCGCCGGTCCGAGGCGACCTGAAGCTCATGTCGATCGGTTTCTTCCTCGAGGACAACGCGGCCATCATGTGGCGCGGCCCGATGCTCCACAAGGCACTCGAGCAGTTCCTCTCGGACGTTCACTGGGGCGACCTCGACACGCTCGTCATCGACATGCCGCCGGGCACCGGCGACGTGGCGATGTCGCTCGGTCAGATGCTTCCGCGGGCGGAGGTGCTCGTCGTGACCACGCCACAGCCGGCAGCGCAGCAAGTTGCGGTGCGCTCCGCACAGATGGCTCAGAAGCTCGGCATGCGGATCCTCGGCGCCGTCGAGAACATGTCGTACCTCACCGGAACCGGCCAGGAGCTCTTCGGCTCAGGCGGCGGCCAGCGGCTTGCGGACGAGATCGGTGCGCCGCTGCTCGCGCGCATCCCGTTCGATCCGATCCTGCGCGAGTCCGCCGACGACGGAAACCCGGTGCTCGAGGTCGCGCCGGACTCCGAGTCCGCCCTCGCGATCGCCGCGCTGGCCGAGTCGGTCGCCGCGAGCCGGAAGGGCACGATTCGCAAGGCCCTGACCGTTCTCGGCTAGGAGTGCTCCAACCCAGCGGCAATCGGGCTCGGTGACGTCGATCGAGGCGAGCTCGCGGTTGCAGGGCCTCGGGCTCGGGGACGAAGCTGTCGATGCGCTCGTCCGGCACTTCGAGGACGCCGAGCGGCGAGGAAAGCGAGGACACGGCTTCTCTCGAGTCGCGTGGCTGCAGACGCTCGACTTCGACCCGGCTGCTCGACCGGAGCGCATCCTCGCGGAGGAGGGCTTCGAGCGCTGGGACGGAAACGGCGCGCTCGGCTACCTCGTCCTCGAGGAGATCGTCCGAGCGACGCTCGAGAATCCACCGACTCACGCGCGGGTGGTCGTCGTCCAGCGCTGCTTTCCGAGCGGCGTGCTCGGGTACTGGGTGCGACGGCTGGCAGAGGGCGGTCTCGTCGCAGCCCTGACCGCGACGTCCCCGCGGAGGCTTCCCCATCCGGACGGCGGCCCGCCGCTGACGGGGACGAACCCGCTCGCAGTTGCGATCCCCTCGAGCGACGGCCGGTCGGTCGTCGCGGACGTGTCCATGGGAGCCGTCACGCACGGCCAGGTGCTGGCGGGCGAGGCGGCTCCCGAAGAGCTCGTCCCCTTCGGCGGCGAGCAGGCACACAAGGCGTTTGCGCTTGCCGTGGGGCTCGAGCTCTTCGTCGGCGCCCTCGCCGGGCCGGAGCACGGGGCCGTGTTGGTCGCCGCGCATCCTGAACACGACCCGGTTCCCGGCTTTCGCCAGCTCGCGGAGGACCGGCGCCTTCCCGGCGACGCATAGCTAGCTCGACTTTTGCCGGAGGCGCTCGAGCACGAACGGGTCGACCTCGTCCTCGCCGTCGACGCGCTCTTCCAGGTTCTCGACACCCGCCCAGTCCTCGAGGCGCTCGTAGCCGAGGACGGCGAGACGATCGCGCAGCTCGGTCCTCAGCCCGTCGTCCACTGCGATCCACTTCGCTCGCGGCGTGGCGACGAAGAGCTCATGGTGAAGCTCGAGGATGCGGCGGAGCTCCTCGAGCGGGCGCTCGTGGTCGTCCACTCGCAGGTCGACGAAGACGTCCGAAAGACCCGCGAAGCCTTGCTCCGGCCCCACGACGAGGAGTGCCGCCGACTGCTGGCCGCGCCTGTCGCCGCCTTCGGACTGCGCAGCGTCGAGGCAGTCCAGGAGACGCTCGCTGAGCGGTCGCCCCGCGGTCGCCTCGAACGTCTTGGCAAGCGCGTCCACGGTCTCCGAAGAGACGAGGATGTTTCCCTGAGCCGCATAGCAGAGCCCGGTGCGCCCACCTGCCCAGTCGTTGCACTCGCTGCCCGTGTACGAGGCACCTCGACCCTCCGCGTCGACGACGCCGAGCTGACGCTGCGCGCGCTCCTCGGCGTCGAGGCCCTCGCGGAGGAGCGCGAGGCCGTCGGGTCCGTACCGCGGATTCGCCCACGCTTGAGTCGCAATCGCGCCCACGAGCGGTTCGGCCCATGGCACGACCGCGCCGACGGCGAGGAACTTCGACGCCACCGCGACGCCCCACTGCTTCGCGTCGAGATCACACGCGCAGAGCGAATAGGTGGAGACCACCCGGCTAGCCGTACGTCAGCTCCGCGAGGTCGAGCGAGAGCAGCGAGTCGTCTTGCACGAGCGCGCACGCGACCTCTCCGTGCGAAAGAGCGGCCACGACCTCCTGCGGCGTCGAGGCGCGCACGACGACGGGAACCCCACGCTCGTGCGCGTCGCGAACGACGCTGAGATCCGAGAGGTCGTCGAGGACGAGTGCGCCCTCCAGGTCGACCGCGCCCTCGAGCCCGATCTCCGGGACCTTGCGACCGGTCGCACCGAACCAGCGCTCGCGCATCAGAGCGTCAGCGTCTCACCCGGCTCGGGCGAGAGCACCTCGACACCCGGCGGCGCGAGCTCGCGCAGCGCGTCCGGTGTCCCCGTGAGAAGCGGGAACGTCCCGTAGTGGCAGGGAACGCAGCGGGAGACGCTGAGCAGCTCGAGCGCGACCGCCGCCTCGCGCGGCCCCATCGTGTAGTGGTCGCCGATCGGAAGCACGGCGACGTCGGGTGCGTAGATGCGCCTGATCAAGGACATGTCCCAGAAGACGTTCGTGTCGCCGGCGAAGTAGATCTTGAAGCCGTCCTCGAGCTCCAAGACGACACCCGCAGCTTCACCCGCATACGTGCCGTC
>JACCWU010000273.1 GCA_013697465.1 Actinomycetota bacterium
GGCGAAGGAGGCGAAGCTCCACTCGCCCGGCATCGTGCAAAACGGCACTGTGAAGGGGCAGCTCATCGCGATGCCGTGGTTCTCGGACTACGGGATCCTCTACTACCGAACCGACCTGCTCCGGAAATACGGCTACAAGTCGCCGCCGAAGACGTGGCAGCAGCTCGGAGCGATGGCGAAGAAGATCCAGGCCGGCGAACGTGACTCCAATCCGGACTTCGCCGGGTTCGTCTACCAGGGCAACGCCTACGAAGGCCTGACCTGCGACGCGCTCGAGTGGGTGGCGTCTGCCGGAGGCGGCCACTTCATCGACGGTGGGAAGGCGTCGATCAACAACGCGAAGGCGGCTGCGATCCTGAACCTGCAACGAAGCTGGGTCGGCAACGTCGCTCCACGGGGCGTGACGTCGTACCAGGAGACGGAGACGCACGAGGCGTTCGCCGCCGGCAGCGCCGCGTTCATGCGGAACTGGCCCTACGCCTACTCGGTGAGTCAGGCGGGCGCGGTCAAGGGCAAGTTCGACGTAACCGTCCTCCCGCACACCGGTAAGAACCCGTCCGTCGGAACCGCCGGCGGTTGGATGCTCGGGGTGTCCAAGTACTCGAAGAACATCCCGGCTGCGACCGAGCTCGTCCGCTACCTGACGAGCCCGGGAGTGCAGAAGTTCAACGCGATCTTCAGCACGAACCCGCCG
Source organism: Actinomycetota bacterium (assembly GCA_013697465.1). Taxonomy (GTDB): domain Bacteria; phylum Actinomycetota; class Thermoleophilia; order Gaiellales; family Gaiellaceae; genus GMQP-bins7. The sequence goes on from JACCWU010000273.1 coordinate 695, forward strand.
ACGATTCCCTCCGTTGCGACGGACCCGGCCGTGCGGAAGGTCAACCCCTGGCTCAAGCCGGAGATCGCGAACGTCGCTCGCGTCACGCGTCCGTCGCAGCTCGGCGCGAAGTACCAGCAGGGCTCGCAGGCGATCTACCAGGGTGTCAACCAGATCCTGAACGGGCAGGATGCCAAGAAGGTGCTCCCCAGGATCGAGCAGCAGCTGAACCGGCTTCTGGGCAAGTGAGGCGATAGCCGGAGATAGAACGAAGGATGGGGGCTCCGGCCCCCATCCTCTGTTCCACGACGTGAGACGACGATGAGCGTGATTCAGCCCGCCACCCCCGCACGGACGTTCCCGCGGAGACGGAGATCGACGCGGCTTCAGCGCAAGCAGACGCGTCTCGCCTGGTTCATGCTCGTGCCGGCGCTCGCGGTGGTCGCAGTCGTCGCGATCTACCCCCTCGGGCTGACCGTCTACCAGAGCTTCACGAACGAGCAGTTCCTCGCCGGCTTGCAGCCGGTCGATTTCGTTGGGCTCGACAACTACCGCTATCTCCTCGATGACACGATCTTCCGCGACTCGGTCGTCCTCACGATCAAGTTCACGGTCATAACGGTCGCCTTCGAGTTCGTCCTGGGCATGATCATCGCGCTCGTCGTCAACTCCGGCTTCAAGGGGAGGGGTGTCATGCGAGCCGTGATGCTCGTCCCCTGGGCGATACCGACAGTCATCTCGGCGCAGATGTGGAAGTGGATGTACAACGACATCTTCGGCGTCATCAACGACGGGCTTCTCCGCCTCCACATCATCGATCATGGCGTGGCGTGGATCTCGCAGCCGAGCACGGCGCTTGCTTCCGTCTGCGCGGTTGACATCTGGAAGACGACGCCGTTCGTCGCGCTTCTGCTGCTCGCCGGCATGCAGGTGATACCAACCGACCTGTACGAGGCAGCGAACGTCGACGGTGTGAGCAAGTGGCATCAGTTCTGGCGCATCACGATGCCGCTCCTGATGCCGGCGATCCTCGTCACGCTCATCTTCCGTACCCTCGACGCGCTCCGCGTCTTCGACGTCTTCTACGTGTTCTTCGGCTCGCGCCCCGACACGCAGACGATGGCGATCTACGACCAGAACACGATCGTCACCGTCGGGGACGTTGGTTATGGCGCCGCGGTCAGTGTCGCAATCTTTCTCATCATCGGGCTCTTCGTGGTCATCTACACCACGTTCATGCGGGTGCAAGAGCGATGAGCGTCGCGCTCGACACCGACCGGGCGGCACGGGCGAAGGCGCTGGCGGCGCGACAACGGGCGCAGCGGAGGTCCGGCCGCAGGCTCGTGAAGCGCATTCCCTTCTACCTGCTGCTCGCGGTCATCTTCTTCTTCGCGCTGTTCCCCTTCTACTGGGCGCTCCGGTCCGCGTTCACGCCCGAGCGCGATCTGTTCGCGACCCCGGTGCAGTACTTCCCGCTCGATCCCACACTCGACCACTTTCGAAGCGTGCTGTCGAGCGGCGAGTTCCAGGACGCGCTGCTCAACTCCACCATCGTTGCGGTAGCCGTGACCCTCTTGGCCCTGGCGATCGGATCGTTGGCGGCATATGCGCTGGGGCGATTCCAGTTTCGCGGCCGCTCCGCCACGCTCTACCTCATGCTCTCGATGACGATCTTCCCGCAGATCGCCATCCTCGGTGCGCTCTACACCTCGATCAACCGCCTCGGGCTCTACAACAGCCTCGGAGCGCTGATCTTCAGCTACATGATCTTCACGCTTCCGTTCACGGTGTGGGTCCTCACGAGCTTCATGCGCGCGCTGCCAAAAGACCTCGAGGAGGCTGCCTACATAGACGGCGCCTCGCCCCTTCAGGTCTTCTACCGCGTGATGCTGCCGCTCGTCGCCCCGGCGCTCGTCACGACGGGCCTGCTCGCCTTCATCGCCGCGTGGAACGAGTTCCTGTATGCGCTCTCGTTCACGGCTACGCCCGACAAGCGCACCGTGCCGGTCGCCATCGTGAGCTTCACCGGAGAGTCCGGAAGCGCATTTCAGACTCCTTGGGGCCAGATCATGGCCGCGACGATCATCGTCACGCTCCCGCTCATCGTGCTGACCTTGATCCTCCAGAGGAGGATCCTCGCCGGCCTTACCGCCGGCGCCGTCAAGGGCTAATCCCTAGATCGAGAGCCTGGTCTCCGGATCGAAGAAATAGAGACGGCTCGTGTCGACGGCGAGCTCGATCGGGCTGCCTTCGGTGATCTTCGACTTCGGATCGACGCGCGCGACGAGCCGGGCGACGTTACGACCGCTGCCGGGGCCTGGCGCTCCGAGCGCCGGATCCTCCGTGACGGCGCCGGTAATCACGGCGGGCGCGGCAACCGTGAAGTACACGAGCAGCTCGGCGCCGAGCGGCTCGGTGTAGTCGCAGGTCGTCACTATGCGCGGACCCTCCGCGTCGCGCTCGAGACTCGCATCGTCGAAGTTCTCCGGCCGGATTCCGAGCAGGACCCGGCGCCCGAGGAAGCGCTCGAGCTCTGGATGGCTGCGTCCGAGCGCGCTGTCGATGGGCAGTCGGTGCTCGCCGAACGTCACCGAGAGCGCTCCATTCGAGCTTGCGAGCTCCGCCTCGATCAAGTTGATCGACGGAGATCCGATGAACCCGGCGACGAACTCGTTCACGGGGCGCTCGTAGAGCCCTTGGGGCGTCGCAACCTGCTGCAGACGACCGCTTTGCATGACCGCAACCCTGTCACCGAGCGTCATCGCCTCGGTCTGGTCGTGGGTGACGTAGACGGTGGTCACTCCGAGGCGCCGCTGAAGATCATGGATCTCGCCTCGCATCTGCACACGGAGCTTGGCGTCGAGGTTCGATAGCGGCTCGTCCATCAGAAACGCCTGCGGCTCGCGGACGATCGCCCGCCCCATCGCGACGCGTTGTCGTTGCCCGCCAGACAACGCTTTCGGCTTCTTGTCGAGGAAGTCCTCGATTTGGAGCGTTTCCGCGGCTCGGTGCACGCGCGCGGTGATTTCCGCCTTGGGCAGCTTTCGGAACTTGAGCCCGAAGGCGAGATTGTCGGCGACTGTCATGTGAGGGTAGAGCGCGTAGTTCTGGAAGACCATCGCAATGTCGCGCTCCTTCGGGCCAAGGTCGTTCACGACCTGATCGCCGATGCTGATCGTCCCGTCGGAGATCTCTTCGAGTCCGGCGAGCATTCGGAGGGCCGTCGTCTTGCCGCATCCCGAAGGACCGACGAGCACCATGAGCTCTCCGTCCTCGATCGCGAGATCGAGATCTTGAACAGCCCACGTGCCGTCGTCGTAGACCTTCGAGACGCCTTCGTACGTAATCTCAGCCAAGGCCCTCTCCCTTCGCCATGTCGTGAGAATGTACGCGCAATGGTTACACGTTGCGGGGCTCGAGAAACACGTCCGACAAGTGAGTCGTGGTGGCGAGAGGGCGTTCTCTACCAAATCTACCCTCGGTCGTTCGCCGACGCGAACGACGACGGAATCGGGGATCTCCGCGGGATCACCGGAAACCTCGAGTATCTCGAGTGGCTCGGCATCGACGGGATCTGGCTGAACCCGATTCACCCCTCGCCGAACGTCGACTGGGGATACGACGTCTCGGACTACACCGGCGTCCACCGGGACCTCGGGACGCTCGCGGATCTGGACGAGCTCGTCGCCGAGGCAGGGCGGCTCGGAATCCGCGTCCTGCTCGATCTCGTCCCGAACCACACCTCCGACCAGCATCCGTGGTTCCGCGAGCGTCCCGCGTACTACGTCTGGGCGGACCAGGTTCCCAACAACTGGCAATCGATCTTCGGCGGCGGCTCTGCGTGGGAGCTCGACGCGGAGACCGGCCGCTATTACCTGCACAACTTCGCCCGCGAGCAGCCGGATCTCGACTGGTGGAACCCTGGTGTGCGCGACGAGTTCGACCGCATCCTCCGGTTCTGGCTGGATCGCGGCATCGCGGGCTTCCGAATCGACGTCGCGCATGCGCTGATCAAGGACAACGAGCTTCGCGACGAGCCTAGCGCTGAGGACCGCGTCTTCTCGATGAACCGACCCGAAACCCACCAGATCCTGCGCGACTGGCGCCGCCTCGCCGACTCCTACGACCCACCCCGCATTCTCGTCGGCGAGGCATACGTTCTCGACGTCGAGCGCTGGGCGCGGTACTACGGATCGGGGTACGACCAGCTCAATCTCGCGTTCAACTTCGGCCTCGTCCACGCGGATCTCGATGCCGCGGAGATGCGGGCGGTCGTCGCTGCGACGGAGATGCTGCTCCCGGAGGGCGCCTGGCCCGGCTGGACCGGGTCGAATCACGACGTCGGCCGCCTCACCACGCGCTGGTGCGACGGTGACGAAGCGCGTGCCCGCTGCGCGCTGCTAATCCTCCTGACGCTGCGCGGAACGCCGTTCCTCTACTACGGCGACGAGCTCGCGCTCGCGGATGGGCACGTTCCGCCTGAGCGGCGTCTGGACGTCGCCGAGCCCTCGCGCGATCCGTGCCGCACGCCGATGCCCTGGTCACGGCACGGCGGGTGGACGAACCCGTGGCTTCCGCTCGAGGACACGAGCCGAAACGTCGAGGAGCAGCGCACAGATCCATCGTCGACGCTGCACTTCACGCGGGATCTCATCGCGCTCCGTCGGCGGTTCCGGGACGTTCGGTTGGGCTCGTATGCCGAGCTGCCCGCTCCAGAGGGAGCGTGGGCGTGGCAGCGCGGCGAGGGCGTCGTCGTGGCCGTCAACCTCTGTGCAACCCCGGTCGAGATCGAAGGTATCGAGGGAGCCGTGATGCTTGCGACCAATCGCGCGCGCGAGAGCGAGCTCGTCCGCGGCCGGCTCCGGCTCGGCGCAGCGGAGGGGGTGATCATCGTCGCGCCTGAAGCCAAGTGACAAGTTGTCACTTGCTCGCAAGCGCTGCGCCCTCCTCGCTCCAGGCCCAAGTTACAAGTTGTAACTTGGGTCGATGGAAGCAACTCAGCAGCCGCTGACCTCGCCCCTCCTCGATCTCTTCCTGGAGCTCTGCGCGACCCCGAGCCCCTCGGGACAGGAGCGCGCGGTCACCGACCGGGTTGGCGCGTATCTCACCGATCTCGGGCTCGAGTGGGACGAGGACGACTCGGCGGAGCGGTTGGACGGCACGGCCGGCAGCATCTACTGCCGGCTCCCTGCGACGAACGGTGGCGGCACACCGATCTTCCTCTGCGCGCACACGGACACCGTGCCGCTCGACGGCGAGCTCGAGCCTGTCGTCGACGACGGCGTGGTTCGCAATGCGGGTGGGACGATCCTCGGGTCGGACAACAAGGCCGCCGTGGTCGTTATGCTCGAAGCGGCGCACAGGACCGTCCGGGACGGGCTGCCGCACGCGGGCATCGAGCTCGTCTTCACTCCACAGGAGGAGATCGGGCTGCAAGGCGCCGCCGCGTTCGACCACACACGCCTCGTCGCGCGAACCGGATTCGTCTACGACCAGGGAGCGTCCATCGGCGAGATCGTGCTCGGCTCGCCGCATGCGCACACGCTCGATCTGCGCTTCCACGGTCGTGCCGCACATGCGGGAATGGCTCCCGAGGAAGGCAGGTCGGCCATCGCAGCCGCTGCACGGGCGATCGCCGACTTCCGACTCGGCCGGATCGACGAGGAGACGAGTGCGAACGTCGGCGTCATCACGGGCGGCACGGGGCGGAACGTCATCCCCGAGTGGTGCTCGTTCCAGGCCGAGGTTCGCTCCCAAGACGAGCGCAAAGCGACCGAGCTCGTGCGCGAGATGCTCGAGACCGCCGCGTTCGCAGCCAGCCTCTGCGAGTGCGAGCTCGAGTCCGAGATCCGGCCGAGCTTCCCGGGCTACCGCTTCCGCGAGAGCGATCCGCCGGTGCGCCTCGCGGCGAAAGCACTCGGCGCAGCCGGCTTCGAGCCGCGGTACGCGCTGAGCGGGGGCGGCGCGGACGCGAACGTCTTCAACGCCCGCGGCCTCTCCTGCGTGAACCTCGCCAACGGGATGATGGAGATCCACACCCCTGACGAGCACATCGCCGTCGCCGATCTCGACGCGATGGTCGAGGTCACGCTCGCCCTCGTCGACGTAGCACGATCCGCTTAGCTGATCTCGGCTACGAGGTCGAGCGTCGAGATGTCACCGGAATCGAGCACCCGCCAGATCGAGCTCAGCGAGTCCTGGAAGCCGGGCGACTCCCGCGCCCCTTCGATCTGCTCGACGTTTCGCCACCCCTCGCCGAGACTCACATATCGCTGAGGGTTCTCCCGATCGCGGAAAAGCTTGAAGACGACCCCGGGCACCTCCAGTGCGGTGCTGTCTGCGCTCTCCTGCCACCGTCGGGCGAACTCGTCCTCGCGGCCCTTCTTGACCATCCAGATTCCTGCCGTGCAGATCACCGATTCTCCTTTCGCCGGGAGTAGTCTGGCGCACCGCGACTGCCTGACGCTATCGTCCCGCGCGCCATGCGGATCGGCGTCGCGAAGGAGATCAAGCCACAGGAGTACCGGGTCGCGCTGACTCCCGCGGGCGCACGGGAGCTCGTTCAGCGAGGGCACGAGGTCTTGGTCGAGACGGGCGCCGGGGCCGGCAGTGCGTTCTCCGACGCCGCGTACGAGCGCGCGGGTGCGTCGATCGCGCCGGTCGACGAGATCTGGGGAGGCTCGCAGATCCTGCTCAAGGTCAAGGAGCCGATCGCGGTCGAGTACCCGAGGCTCCGCGAGGGGCTCACCCTTTTCACGTATCTCCACATCGCCGCGGACGAGCCGCTCACGCGCGCGCTCGTCGACTCCGGGATCACGGCTATCGCGTACGAGACCGTCGAGACCGACCGCGGCGCGCTGCCTTTGCTTGCGCCCATGAGCGAGATTGCGGGCCGTCTCGCGCCGCAAGCTGGAGCGCATCACCTGGAGAAGCCGAAGGGTGGCCGGGGGCTCCTGCTCGGCGGCGTCGCGGGCGTCGCGCCCGGCCGTGTGGTCGTCATCGGCGGCGGCATCGTCGGCTACAACGCCGCGGTGATCGCGCTCGGTCTCGGAGCGCAGGTCACGATTCTCGAGCGCTCGATCGACCGCATGCGCCACTTGGAGGAGATCCTGAGCGGCCGCGTCTCTTTGCTCATGTCGTCCACGCTCCAGATCGAGCAGTCGCTCATGGAGGCGGACCTCGTGATCGGCGCGGTGCTGATCCCCGGGGCGCTCGCGCCGAAGCTCGTTACTCGCGAGATGCTCGGCGCAATGAAGGAGAGCTCGGTGCTCGTCGACGTCGCGATCGACCAGGGCGGCTGCGCGGAGACGTCACGTGCGACGACGCACAGCGAGCCCACATACGTCGTCGACGGGGTCATCCACTACTGCGTCGCGAACATGCCGGGGGCCGTG
>JACCWU010000295.1 GCA_013697465.1 Actinomycetota bacterium
CGGGCAAAGAGGTGTTCCTGGGCTCGGCCGGGTGCGCGGGCTGCCACACGCTGGCCGACGCAGGCTCGACCGGCACCATCGGCCCGAACCTCGATGCCGCGTCACCGTCGTTCGACAAGGCGGTCGAGCGCGTGACGGACGGCCAGGGCCCGATGCCCTCGTTCAAGGACACGCTGTCGGAGCAGCAGATCCAGGACGTCGCTGCGTACGTCTCGTCCGTCGTCGACTGACCCGATCGAGGCACCGCGCTAGGCTGTGCAGGCCCGTAGAGGTGTCCGAGTGGCCTAAGGATCGCGACTGGAAATCGCGTACGTGCTGAAAGGTGCGTCGCGGGTTCAAATCCCGCCCTCTCCGCCTCGAGACCCCGCGAGGGGTCTCTTCCGTTCAGCGAAGGGAGGAGCTAGTCATGGCAGCGAAGGGTCCGGTTGTCGTACTCGGGGCAGGCTCGGCCGGCGAGCACTTCGTCGGCGCGCTCCGGCGGCTCGATTCCGACGTCGAGATCACCGTCGTCGAGCACCAGCTCGCCGGGGGCGAGTGCTCCTACTACGCGTGCGTTCCCACGAAGACGCTGTTGCGCCCCGGCGAAGCGCTGGCGGCGGCACGCTCCGCCCCGGGCGCCGCGGAGGCGGCGACCGGCGACCTCGATGCCGAGCGCGTCTGGTGGTGGCGCGACCAGGTCACGGACGGTCGCGACGACTCGTGGCACGCGGGCTGGCTCTCAGACCAGCGGGCGAAGCTCGTTCGGGGCGAGGCGCGAGTGCTCGAGCCCGGGGTCGTCGAGGTCGGCGAGCGCAAGCTCGAGTACGGCGCGCTGGTGGTCGCCACGGGATCGTCGCCCGCGGTGCCGCCGGTCGACGGGCTCGACGAGGTCGAGTTCTGGACGAACCGCGAGGCGGTCTGGGCCGGCGAGGTCCCGGAGGGGCTCATCGTTTTCGGCGGCGGTCCGGTCGGGGTCGAGCTCGCGCAGTTCTTCCACCGGATGGGCTCGAAAGTGACGATCGTCGAGTCGAACGATCGGCTGCTCGCCCGCATCGACCCGGAGGCGGGAGCTTTGCTCCGGGAGCGGTTCGAGGACGAGGGCATCGACGTCCGGGTCGACGTCAAAGCGGAGCGGGTGGAGTCGGCAGGCGCGGGTTCGCGGGTCCACCTCACGTCGGGCGAGACCCTCGATGCGACGCGCCTTCTCGTCGCGACCGGCCGTCGCCCGAACGTCGAGGACATCGGGCTGGAGGAGCTCGACCTCGAGATCGGCGAGAAGGGAATCGAGGTCGACGGACGACTGCGCGCCGGTGACGATGTCTGGGCGATCGGCGACGTTGCGGCCGTCGGCCTCCTCACGCACCTCGGCAAGTACCAGGCGCGGGTCGCCGCCGGAGACATCTCCGGTCGAGACGTGGTGGCGGACTACCGCGCGATCCCGGCGGCGGTGTTCACCGATCCGCAGGTCGGGACCGTCGGGACGATGGAGGGCGACGGCCTCGTGACGGCCAGCTACAAGGTCGAGGGCGGACGGCTCTCGACGTACGAGCGCCCCAAGCGCCCGGGTCTCGTCAAGCTGGCGGCCGATCGGGAGCGCCGCGTGCTCGTCGGTGCGCTCACCGTCGGCCCCGAAGCTGGCGAATGGCTCGGTCAGCTCACGCTCGCCGTCCGCGCCGAGATCGCGCTCGACGTGCTCCTCGACACGATTCAGCCGTACCCGACCTTCTCCGAGGCGATCTTCAACGCGCTTCTCGAGCTTGAGTCGGCGCTCGCGACGTAACGCGTTCGCGTCGTCGGACTGCGTGTTCGTGCGCGCGCGTTATCTTCGCGCGGTCTCGAATGCCGCTCCTCATTCGCACCTGGAACGTCTTCCACGGGAATGCCCACCCGCCGCGACGCCGCGGATACCTGCGAGTAATGCTGGAGCTTGCAAGCGCGGACCGACCTAACGTTCTCTGCCTCCAGGAGCTACCGGCGTGGAGCCTTCCGAAGATCGACGACTGGGCCGGCATGCATTCCGTCTGGGCCGTCACCCGCCCGCCGTTCTGGCCCGGTGCGCTCGCGGCCTGGACGACCCGCTTGCATCAGGGCCTCTTTCGCTCGGCGCTCGCGGGTCAAGCCAACGCGATCCTCGTCGACCGCTCGCACGAAGTCGAGGACCTCGGCCACGAGCGCATCAGCGACCACGGCCGCGAACGGCGGCTCGTGCAGGCGGTGCGTATCGACGGACAGATCGTCGTTGCGAACCTGCACGCCTCGAACGACGCGCGCCGGCCGGAGGTGCCGGGAGCGGAGATCGGCCGCGCGCGTGCCTTCGCGGAGAGTGTCGCGCGGCCGGGCGAAGCTGTCGTGATCGCGGGTGACTTCAACGTGCGCCACCCCGAGCTCGACGGCTACAGCGCGGGCGGCGATGGCATCGATCACGTCCTCGTGTGCCACGCGGCGGCCCAAGATCCGCTCATATGGCCGGTCGAGAGGCGACGGCACAATGGAATCGTTCTCTCCGATCACGCCCCGGTCGAGCTGACGCTCACGGGTTACCGCAGCTAACGCTTCGCCGCGTCGGCAGAATGCGCCTCCCATGCTTCCGCTCTCCTCGATCCCCTCGCCGGACTCGAGCACGGTCGAGCTCGGCCCGCTCTCGATCCACTTCTACGGGCTGACGCTCCTCGTCGCGATCGCCGCCGCGGTCGTCATCACCGGAATCCGGTGGACCCGGCGGGGAGGAGACTGGGATCTCATCTTCCGGGTGGCGGTCTGGGGAGTCGCATTCGGGATCGTCGGCGCGCGGCTCTACCACGTGCTCACGAGCTGGGACGAGCTGCCGGACGAGTGGTGGGGGCCGTTCGCGATCTGGAAAGGCGGCCTCGGCGTCTGGGGAGGCATCGGCCTGGGCGTGATCGTGGGCGCGATCGTCGCGAAGCGCTCGGGCGCAAACGTAGCTCAGCTCGCAGACTGCGCGGCGCCTGCTCTACTCGTGGCCCAGGGGATCGGGCGCTTCGGGAACTGGTGGAACCAGGAGCTCTACGGCGGTCCGACGGATCTTCCGTGGGGTCTCGAGATCTCACCGGAGAACCGCCAGATCGAGTACATCGAGAGCGAGACCTTCCATCCGACGTTCCTGTACGAAGCGCTCTGGAGCTTCAGCGCGGCGGCGGTCCTCCTCCTCGTCGAGCGCATGTTCCGGTTGCGCCCCGGGAACCTCTTCGCTCTCTACGTGTTTCTGTACAGCATCGGACGGCTGTGGATCGAGACGCTCCGGGTCGACCCGTCGCACGAGATCGGCGGGGTGCGGCTCAACGTGTACGTCGCCGGAATCGCCGCGCTCGCTGCCCTCGCCGTGTTCGTCTGGCGCCAACGGACGTGGAAGCGCGGGCACGCGCCCCCGCCCAGGAAGCCCGAGGCGATGGCCATCCCGCGCGAGCGCTGATTAGCTGGCGCAGATCGGAATCGGCTAGCGCCGATTCCGATCGCGCAAATCCCTGA
>JACCWU010000313.1 GCA_013697465.1 Actinomycetota bacterium
GTCGAGGCCCGCTTCTTCGAGGAGCGCCAGGCCGTCGGCGATCGTGTTGACGAAGGAGACGGTCTCGTGCTGGGAGGGATGAGCCGGCTCGAGCCCGAGGCGAACGCCCGCCGCGCGTGCCGCGGCCGCGATTTCGCGAAGTCCCTGAACGACGACCCTGCGCGCCTCGGCGGGCTCGAGATCTCCGACCGGTCCGGTGAGGCACAGGACGGACTCCGGCTGGTAGGCCGCGAGACGGCGCATGCTCTCGCACAGCGATGCGATACGTGACGCGGGATCGGGCGGACCTTCCATTCCCGGGAGCCGGAGCTGAAGCAGCGAAGGCACGGTCGGGATGCAGTTCGCGACTCCGAGACCTCCGTCGCGGATGAGCTCGACGTTCGCCGCATCGTCGTCCGGCAGCTTCATCTCCCAGACCCCGATGCCGTCGAAGCCCGCGGCGGCGTACGCTCGCACGTCATCCTGGAACGACGCACCGACGGTCGAGATCTCGGAGAGCGAGAGCTTCATCGCGGCTTTGCAACTGATCGTTGCAAGCGTTGTCCGACCGCCGGGAGCCTTCCGAGCAGCCGGCGCGGGAGGGCGGGCTTCGTCAGCTCCTTATAGACGAGATAGCCGGAGCCGGGGCCGAGACCCGGCCCGGGGTGCGTCGAGGCGCCGATGTGCCAGAGACCCTCGACCGGCGTCTTGTGGCCGGGAACCTCGGGGAACGGCCGGAAGAGGAAGTTCTGGTCGAGTGCGCACGAGCCTCCGTAGATGTCGCCTCCGACGAGGTTGACGTTCATGGCCTCGATGTCCGTGGGCGAGAAGGTGACCCGTTTGACCGTCGCGCGCTCGAGGTTGCGGATGTGCTTCGCGAGCCGCTTCGTGATGCGGTCCGCGTACGCCTCCCGAAGCTCCTCGGTCCACGTGCCGTCGCCGACGTCGAGCTCAGCTGCCGCGTCACCCTTCACGTTGCCCGCGGGAAGCTCCTGGAGCTGGATCCAGAGGATCCACGAGCCGTCTGGCGCGCGCGAGGGGTCGACCGCCACGGGCTGCCCGCACACGACCGTCGCCTCGGCCGGGAGCAGTCCGCGCTCGGCCTCGTTCACCGCGCGGGAGATGCCGTCGAGCCCGTGTGTGACATGGACGATCGCCGTTCGCGCGAGTCGCTCGTCTCCCTGCCAATCGGGGGGCTCGCCGAGCGCGAAGTGGAGCTGCATCTCTCCTCGCCCGTAGCGGAACCTGGCCGCCGCGGCCGCCACGTCCGGCGACACGACGCCGTTCGCAAGGAGACCGCCGTAAAGCTGCGTCGGGGTCACGCTCGCCACGACGGCGCGCTGCGCGCGAATCGTCTCCCCGTCCGTGAGCCGAACGGCGGTCGCACGGCCGTCCGAGACGAGCACCTGCTCGACCGCGGCCCCGGTCCGAAGCTCCCCGCCGGCATCCCGGACGATTCCCGCGAGACCGTCCACGAGGTTGACGCCGCCCCCCTTCGGCACGGGCATCCCGCCGAGCTGGAGCGCGCAGGCGATCACCTGGGTCATGAAGCCGGATGTCGCCTGATCGGGACCGAGCCCGGTGTGTAGCACCCAAGGTGCGAGGAGCCCGTGCGCGGCATCGGACCGGAATGTCTCCCCGAGCCAGTCGCGACAGCTCGAGAGCGCATTCCCCGCGTAGGCAAGAAGCCCGCGGCGCCCGAATCGCCTGAGCGCCTGTCGGCCGAGACCGAGCCCGGCCGGCGACCAAAGCTCGGTGCCGAGCACGCCGAACGAGAGGTCGGCGTTCGCCATGAATGCCTCGAACATCGCCTGCCAGGCGGCGCCGTCTCCTGCGCCGTGGCGTTCGAGCTCCGCCATGTTGTCCTCGAGCGAGGTCGAAAGAAACGCGCTCCGCCCGTCGGGGAACGCCGTACCCGTCGGCAGCTCGGTGTTCAGGTACTCGACTCCGCGACGGCTGAGCTCGCTCTCGAGCTCCGCGTAGGCGGCCGAGCCCGTGAAGAGCGGGTGCCAGGCAGCCATGACCTCGTGCGTGAAGCCTGAGACGGTCAGTTCCGAGGACGTCTTGATGCACCCACCGAGGTAGTCGTTCCGCTCGAGCACGCAAACGTTCCACCCGGCCTGCGATAGAAGAGCCGCGCTCGCGAGGGAGTTGACCCCGGCGCCGACGAAGACAGCGTCGTAGGCCGCCATCGACGCGCGACCCTACCAGGGTCGTTGCCGCTTGACATGTCACAGCGGCGCGGGATTGAATCCCTCCCATGCTCCTGCGCGAGGTGGAGTACGCGCGGCCCTCGACCGTCGACGAAGCGATCGCCCTCCTCGCCGGGAACGAGGGGGCGCGGGCGCTCGCAGGCGGCCAGACGCTCGTGAACGTGATGAAGGCGCGGGTCACGTCGCCCGACGTCCTCGTCGACCTCGCCGATCTCTCTGAGCTGCGCGAGATCGGCTTCGGGCCCGACGGAAGGCTCGAGATCGGCGCGATGGTGACCTACACGCAGCTCGGCGCGTCGTCCGAGGTCGACGTCGCCCGGCCGATCCTCGCCGAGGTGGCCGCGACGATCGGCGACGTCCAGGTGCGAAACCGTGGAACGGTCGGGGGCAACGTCTGCGTGTCGGACCCGACGAACCATCTGCCGCCGCTCCTCGCCGTGCTCGGCGCGACCTTCACCATCCGAGGCGATGACGGCGAGCGCGTGATCGACGCGGGCGACTTCTTCCGGGGCGTCTACCAGACGGCCGTCGGCGAAGGAGAGCTCCTCACCAAAGTCTCCGTGCCCCCGTCCAGCGGCGCGGGCGATGGCTTCGCCGGCCTCACCATCGGGAAGCACGGCACGTACGTCGTCAACGCTGCTGCAAGCGTCTCGGACGACGGGGTGCGCGTCGCAATCGGTTGCGTCGGGGCCACTCCGATACGCGCGACGGCGATGGAGGAGCAGCTTGCGGGCGGTGACCTCTCCGAAGACGCGGTGCGAGCGGCCGCCGAGGGCCTCGGTGCGTCTCTCGACCCGCCGGGCGACGTGCACGGCTCCGCGGACTACCGGCGGCACCTCGCGGAAGTGTCGGCCGTGCGAGCGGTTCTCCAGGCGGCCGCGCGGCGGAAAGGCACGTAGTGGGCGCGACCGCTGCCACCAGCCGGACGATTGCGGTCGAGATCAACGGCGAGCCCTACGAGCAGAACGTCCCGGCTCGGCGGCTGCTCGTCCACTTCATCCGCGACGACCTCGGGCTCACCGGCACTCATATCGGCTGCGACACCGGGAACTGCGGCGCGTGCACGGTTCATCTCGACGGAGAGACGGTGAAGAGCTGCATGTTGCTGGCCGTGCAGGCCGATGGCGCGAGGATCACGACTATTGAGGGTCTTGCCGACGACGACGAGCTCACCGCGCTCCAGCGCGCATTCAACGAGCACCACGCGCTCCAGTGCGGCTACTGCACGCCCGGGATGCTCATGAGCGCGACCGCACTGCTCGCCCGGAGTCCGCGCCCGACCGAGGACGAGGTGCGTAACGCACTCCAGGGCAACATCTGCCGCTGCACCGGCTACGTCAACATCGTCGAGGCCGTCGTGGCGGCGGGAGAGAACGCAGGATGAGCAGGCCAACGGCTCGAGCTTCGACCGCGGTGGAAACCGCCGCGCCGCGGGTCCTCGAGAAGGGC
>JACCWU010000351.1 GCA_013697465.1 Actinomycetota bacterium
CGCCCTGGGCGCGCACGCAGATGACATCGAGATCGGATGCGGTGCGACCCTGCTCGCGCTCCAGCGCGCCCATGAGATCGAGGTGACCTGGGTTGTGCTGGCGGCGGAGGGCGCCCGGGAGCAGGAAGCGCGCGCCAGTGCGGACGCGTTTCTCTGCGGCGCGGCAGCTCGACAGGTGGAGTGCCATGGATTTCGGGACGGGTACCTGCCGTACCTCGGCGGAGACGTGAAGGACGTCTTCGAAGCGCTCAAGCGCGAGCTCGATCCTGAGCTCGTCCTCACTCACGGCCGGCACGACTTGCATCAGGATCACCGGCTCGTCTGCGAGCTGACGTGGAATACATGGCGCGACCACATGATTCTCGAGTACGAGATCCCGAAGTACGACGGCGATCTCGGCAGCCCGAACCTCTTCGTGCCGGTCCCCGAGGAGCTCGCCCGCGAGAAGGCCGAGCTGATCCTGAGGTCGTTCCCCTCGCAGCAGGGAAAACACTGGCTCGACGCCGAGCTCCTTCTTGGCCTGATGCGCGTGCGAGGCATGGAGGCGCACGCGCCGAGCGGCTACGCCGAGGCCTTCACCTGCCGGAAGCTCTCGCTGAGGGTTGCGTGATCCTCGGGGAGACCACGGTCGCCGGGGCGTGGGTCATCGAGCCGGAGCGGCTGGAGGACGAGCGCGGTTTCTTCGCGCGGATCTGGGACGGGGAGGAGCTTGCCGAGCACGGGCTGAACCCGGAGCTCGCCCAATGCAGCATCGCCCACACCCGGCGGCGCGGGACTTTGCGGGGTCTCCACTACCAGTTGCCGCCCCACGAGGAGACGAAGCTCGTCCGCTGCCTCGCAGGGTCGATCTTCGATCTCGCCGTTGACCTGCGGCCGGATTCGCCGACCTTCAAGGGTTGGTTCGGCGTGGAGTTGTCGGCCGAGAATCGGCTCGGTCTGTACGTCCCGAAAGGATGTGCCCACGGGTTCCTGTCACTCTCGGATTCCACCGAGGTGCTGTACCTGATCTCCGCGAAACACTCGCCCGAAGCGGCGCGCGGCGTGCGCTGGGACGATCCCGCGTTCGGGATCCGCCTGCCCGGGCCCGTCGTCGTGATCAACGAGCGCGATCGGACGTTCCCCGACTTCCGGACGGTTGTCGCGGAGGGAACGCGGTCGTGAGCAGCGTCGTCGGCAAAGGCGCCGGGCCGCGCATGTACGGGCTCATGGGGGAGCTCTTCCCGATCTGTCGCAGCATCACCGGCGAGGGAGTACGGGAGACGCTTCGGCGCGTCGCCGTGCGCCTGCCGCTCGAGATCCACGAGGTGCCGAGCGGGACGCAGGTGCTCGACTGGAAGGTTCCGGACGAGTGGAACATCCGCGATGCCTACATCGCGAGAGGCGACGGATCGCGAGTCGTGGATTTCCGCGAGTCGAACCTCCACGTCGTGAGCTACAGCGAGCCGGTCCGCGGCTCGATGTCGCTGTCCGAGCTCCGATCACACCTCCACACGCTCCCCGAGCAGCCAGACCGCATTCCGTACCGCACCTCGTACTACTCCAGGACGTGGGGCTTCTGTCTGGCACAGCGGCAGCTCGAAGCGCTCGAGAACGGCGAGTACGAGGTGGTGGTCGACAGCACGCTCGAGCCGGGCAGCCTCACGTACGGCGAGTGCGTGCTTCACGGCGAGCGGGAGGACGAGGTCGTGCTGTCGACCCATGTCTGCCATCCGTCGCTCGCCAACGACAACCTCTCGGGAATCGCGCTCCTGACCGAGCTCGGCAGAGCCCTGGCGGCGAGCCCACGAGTCCTGACGTACCGGCTCCTGTTCGTCCCCGGGACGATCGGCTCGATCACCTGGCTCGCGCGGAACGAGGCGAACGTCGGACGAATCGTGGCGGGGCTCGTCGTGGCGTGCGTCGGCGACAGCGCCCCCTTGACCTACAAGCGCAGCCGACGCGGCGACGCCGCGGTCGACCGCGCGGCAGCGCACGTCCTCGAGCACCTCGACGGCGAGACGCGGGTTCTGGACTTCTCGCCGTGGGGATGGGACGAGCGCCAGTTCAACTCCCCCGGATTCGACCTTCCGGTCGGCTGCATCAGCCGGTCTCGCGAGAGCGAGTTCGACGGATACCACTCGTCCGCGGACGACCTCGAGCTCGTTCGCCCCGAGCGTCTCGAAGAGGCGCTGGCTGCGGTGCTCGAGATCCTCGATGTGATCGAGACCGATGCGCGCTACGTGAACCTCGCTCCCCGCGGCGAGCCTCAGCTGGGGCGACGCGGACTGTACCGCGGCAGCGGGGGAGGAGAGCCCAGCACGGAGCAGCTCGCAATGCTGTGGGTGCTCAGCCAGTCCGACGGCGCCCATTCGCTGCTCGACGTCGCGGAGCTCGCGGGCCTTCGATTCTCGATCGTTCGCGAGGCGGCGGACAGCCTGCGCGCGGCCGAGCTGCTCAGGCAGGTCTGAAGTCGCGATGCGTCTCGGAGGACGGGTATGCGTGGTGACCGGCGCGACGAGCGGTATCGGGCGTGCGCTCGCCGTCGCGTTCGTCGGGGAAGGCGCTCACGTCTGGGCCCTCGGACGTAGTCGCGAGCGGATGG
>JACCWU010000038.1 GCA_013697465.1 Actinomycetota bacterium
CCTCCTGCTCCGTGCGAGTTTATACCTCCTTCGGGATCTTATAACAGCTTCTGCTATAAACAGTTCAACTCCTTATGGATGCCCTGAGGAACCCTTACACGCCCGGTGCGGGCACCCCGCCTCCGGCGCTAACAGGCCGTGATCCAGAGCTCGAGCAGTTCGCGTTGCTGCTCGGCAGGCTTGAGATAGGACGACCCGAGCAGAGTCTCCTGATCACCGGCCTGCGCGGCGTCGGGAAGACGGTACTGCTCGATGCCTTCGAAGGGATCGCGATCGAGCGCGGCTGGTTTGCGAGCTCGACCGAGATCACGAGTGAGACGCGGCTCGCGAAGGTGATCGCGACGATGACTCGTGAAGCACTCCTCGACCTGCGACGGATGGAACGCGTCCGCGACAAGGCACGGCGAGCGTTGTCCATTCTCAAAGCATTCACGATCACGACTGGTGTCGGCGTCGACATCCGCTTGGAGCTTGATCTCGAGGAGGGAACCGCGGACAGCGGGGATCTCGGACGCGATCTCGGCGATCTGTTGGTGGAGGTCGGGTCCATCGCGCAGGAGGCCGAACGCGGCGTGCTCTTCCTTCTTGATGAGGTGCAGTTTCTCGAGCGCGCCGAATTCGAGGCCCTCATCGCGGGAATGCATCGGTCGACGCGTCGCCAGCTGCCCATCACCGTTGTGGGTGCGGGGCTTCCGTCGTTGCCGAAGCTGGCTGGCGAGGCGAAGTCGTATGCGGAACGGCTCTTCACCTTCCCGACGATCGGTGCGTTGAGTGATCCAGCTGCGCGCCTCGCGCTCGTCGAGCCTGCCGACGAAGAAGACGTCCGCTTTACCGAGGACGCCCTCGATCAGATCCTGAGACACAGTGGGCGGTACCCCTACTTCCTCCAGCAATACGGAAAGCACGCGTGGCTCACTGGCACCGACAGCGTCATCGACGTGGGTGCCGTGAGACGCGCCCACGAGCTCGTGCTGAGCGTTCTCGACACGGACTTCTTCCACGTGCGATTCGAGCGTGCTACGCCTGCTGAGCAGCGCTATCTCGCCGCTGTGGCGGTGCTTGGTGACGGCCCCCAGCGCTCCGGTGACGTCACTCGACAGCTGGGCTACACCAGCACTACGGAGACAGGGCCTATCCGCGACGGCTTGATCAAGAAGGGATTGATCTACAGCCCGCGACACGGTCTCGTCGACTTCACGGTTCCGTTGTTTGCCAACTTCATGCGCCGCCAGCACCCTCTGGCCGAGCTTGCTCCGGAGCTATGAGCGCGCGGTCGTTTCCCCACCGCGAGAGAGTCAGTTCGTCATGGACACAGCACGAGACGCTCAGCGCGGCGATTGCAGACAGGTCGTGGAACACGCGGTTAGCGGACGATCTCGAAGAGATGCTTTACGCCATCGGTGTCGATAACGAATCGACACCGTGTCGCTAAGTAAGCGACGTCATGTCGAATAGTTTTCGACTTATCGACATGGTGATGTTCCTGTGAGCGCGCAGAACGGCCTCGTCCAGCGGCTCTGGAGCTACTGCAACGTCCTCCGGGACGACGGGCTGTCGTACGGCGACTACCTCGAGCAGCTCACATTTCTTCTCTTCCTGAAGATGGCGGACGAGCAGACGAAGCCGCCGTTCTCGCGGCCGTCGATCGTTCCCGAAGGTCTCGACTGGCCGTCGCTTCTGGCTCGCGACGGCGACGACCTCGAGGTGCACTACAGGCACGTGCTGACCGAGCTCGGCCGCGGCTCGGGGATGCTCGGCGTCGTCTTCCGGAAGGCGCAGAACCGGATTCAGGACCCGGCGAAGCTCCGCCGGCTCGTGGTCGACCTCATCGACCGGGAGAGCTGGCTCACGCTCGACGCGGACGTCAAGGGCGACGCGTACGAAGGCTTGCTCGAGAAGAACGCGGAGGACGTCAAGACCGGGGCGGGGCAGTACTTCACGCCGCGTCCGCTGATCAGAGCGATCGTCGAGGTGATGCGGCCGGAGCCCGGGACCGTGATCTGCGACCCCGCGTGCGGCACGGGCGGTTTCCTCCTCGCCGCGCACGAATGGATCTCGCAAAACCCTCTGCTCGACCCCGACCAGAAGAAGCACCTGCGCTTCGACGCGTTGCGCGGGTGGGAGATCGTGGACGCGACCGCGCGGCTCTGCGTGATGAACCTCCTGCTCCACGGGATCGGCTCGGAGGAATCGGACAGCCCGATCGCGGTCGACGACGCGCTCAAGGCGGATCCGGGCGACCGCTTCGACATGGTGCTCACCAACCCGCCCTTCGGGAAGAAGTCGTCGATGACATTCGTGAACGAGGAGGGAGGCGTCGCGCGGGAGGATCTCGTCGTCGTCCGCGACGACTTCTGGACCTCCACCTCGAACAAGCAGCTCAACTTCGTGCAGCACGTGAAGACGCTGCTCGCGATCGGCGGACGCGCGGCGGTGGTCGTCCCCGACAACGTCCTCTTCGAGGGCGGCGCCGGCGAGACGGTGCGACGGAAGCTGCTCCACGAGTGCGACGTGCACACGCTGTTGCGACTCCCGACGGGAGTGTTCTATGCGCAGGGCGTGAAGGCGAACGTCCTCTTCTTCGACCGCAAGCCCGCGTCGGAGACGCCGTGGACGCGCGAGCTGTGGGTCTACGACCTGCGCACGAACCAGCACTTCACGCTCAAGCAGAACCCGCTCCGCTACGAGCATCTCCAGGACTTCGTCGCAGCGTTCGCGGCGGAGGATCGGCGTGCTCGCGACGAGTCCGAGCGCTTCAGGCGCTTCACCTACGACGAGTTGCTGCAGCGGGACAAGGTGAGCCTCGACCTCGTTTGGCTCCGAGACGAGTCGCTCGAGGACATGGACAACCTCCCGCCGCCCGACGTGATCGCCCAGGAGATCGTCGAGGATCTGGAAGCGGCGCTCGCCGAGTTCGCGGCCGTCGCGGAATCGCTTGCTCCGGTCGCCGACGAACCTACTCCGTGAGCTCTTTCCAGCGGCGGTAGCGAACGGCGCGGCGCACCGTGCGCGGGTCGTGGCCGCTCTCGAGGAGCCGCTGCCGCACCTCTCCCTCCTGCGCCATGCGCAGGAAGAGCCAGGCGATGGCGACGATGGTCACGACTGAGCCCTCGAGCATCATCAGTGCCCCAGCAAGGCTCTGGTCGGCCGAGGCGGAGAGGCCGAGGTACTCGTCACCCGCCTCGTACACGCCGTAGAACGGCGCCCCGCCCCAGACAAAGACGTTTCCGATCGCCGTCCCCACGAGGCGCACGCCGAGGATGTAGCCGAGCTTGGCACCGGTCCCGAACCACTCGGGTGCGGGCAGCGTCTCGAGGACGGGGAGCCAGAGCACGATCCCAGCCGTGAAGAAGCAGACGTGCTCGAGCGCGTGCAGGCCGCTCGACTCGACAGCGCCCTCGTAGAGCGCGGGGAGGTGCCATAGCACCAGGTTCGCCGCCCAGATCGGGAGCGCGACGAGTGGGTTCGCGAGCACCTTCAGGCGGTAGACCCAGGGGAGCGCCAGCACGGGCCGCATCAGCGGGCCGGTCAGACCGGCGAGGAGGCACAG
>JACCWU010000041.1 GCA_013697465.1 Actinomycetota bacterium
GTGCCGGGCTGCTCGCAGCCGTGCTCGCCGGCGTCGATCCCGACGCGGACGCCGCTGCGGTTCGCGAGCTCGCCTACGACCTCTGTCTCGTCGAGGGAACCCGCAAGGACGACCTCGACGCGGTGGCGCAATGGGCGCTCAAGGTTCGCGAGATGGTCGCCGACATCGAGGTTCGCCGTGAGGACGCGCGGGAGGCCGCGGTCGACGCGGTGCGTCGCCTCGAGCAGACCTCGATTCTGTTCAAGGAGCTCGAGCCGAAGATGATCGTCGGCGACGAGCAGATCTTCCGGGAGCTGAAGGATCGCTTCGGGTCGCCGTACGGCTTCGGCGTGTACTTCCGGGGCGGGATGGGAGCCGAGGCCGTTCGCGACCTGCTCCGCGATCTGGACTTGGAAGACGAGTCGCGCACCCTGCGCGAGACCATCAAGACGTCGAAGGGGCAGAAGCAGCAGCGGGCCATCAAGCGGCTGAAGGTCGTCGAGGCGTTCATCAAGTCGGGCAACAAGCCCGAGTGGATGATCCTCGAGGCGGTGCCCGTGATCCCGCCGGAGCTCCGCCCGATGGTGCAGCTCGACGGCGGCCGGTTCGCCACGAGCGACCTCAACGATCTCTATCGCCGCGTGATCAACCGGAACAACCGGTTGAAGCGGCTGCTCGACCTCGGGGCGCCCGAGATCATCGTCAACAACGAGAAGCGGATGCTGCAAGAGGCCGTCGACGCCTTGTTCGACAACGGGCGGCGTGGCCGCGCGGTCACGGGACCGGGGAACCGGCCACTCAAGTCGCTCTCCGACATGCTCAAGGGCAAGCAGGGTCGCTTCCGCCAGAACCTGCTCGGAAAGCGCGTCGACTACTCGGGGCGCTCGGTGATCGTCGCCGGCCCGAACCTCAAGCTGCACCAGTGCGGGCTGCCGAAGCTGATGGCGCTCGAGCTCTTCAAGCCGTTCATCATGAGCCGGCTCGTCGAGCGCAAGTCCGTTCAGAACATCAAGGCCGCCAAGAAGATGGTCGAGTCGATGATCCCCGAGGTCTGGGACGTCCTCGAGGAGGTAATTGCTGAGCATCCGGTGCTCCTGAACCGGGCACCTACGCTCCATCGCCTCGGCATTCAGGCCTTCGAGCCCGTGCTCGTGGAGGGCAAGGCGATCCAGGTGCATCCGCTCGTGTGTCACGCCTTCAACGCCGACTTCGACGGCGACCAGATGGCCGTGCACCTGCCGCTCTCGGCGGAAGCCCAAGCCGAGGCGCGGATCCTCATGCTCTCGGCGAACAACATCCTCTCGCCGGCGAGCGGGCGGCCCCTCGCCACGCCAACGCAGGACATGGTGCTCGGGGCGTACTTCCTCACGTATTGCGAGTTCGACCTGCAGGCGACGTCGTCCGAGAAGCTCGCCAAGCAACTCGGCAGGAAGGGCCTGCGCCGCTTCCGGACGGAAGAGGACGTGGAGTTCGACGTCGAGTCAGGACCGACCGGCTACCAGGACCCGATCGAGTACGAGTGGCACGGCGAGCGTCTGCTGACGACTCCCGGCCGAGTGATCTTCAACGCGGAGGTCGAGCGCGCGCTCATCGAAGCCGGCGTGCGCGACGTCGAGGAGCATCCGTTCCTCAACCGAACCCTGACCAAGCGCGAGCTCGACGGCTTCATCGGCGACCTCGTCGAGCACTACGGTCCGAACACGATTGCCGCAGCGCTCGACGTCATCAAGACGCTGACCTTCCGTTTCGCGACGAGGGCCGGGATCACGATCTCGAAGAACGACATCGTCGTCCCCGACGACAAGGAAGAGGTTCTCGCGGAGTTCGAGCTGGAGGTCACGAAGGTCGAGCGGGAGTACGACCGCGGTCTCATGACCGAAGAGGAGCGGCACGAGCGGATCGTCGCCATCTGGACGGAGGCCACCGACGTGGTCGCCGACAAGATGATGGCCAACCTCTCGAAGGTGAACCCGATCTACATGATGGCCAACTCAGGCGCCCGCGGCTCCTTCAACCAGATCCGCCAGCTCGCCGGTATGCGTGGGCTCATGGCGAATCCGAAGGGCGAGATTCTCGAGCGTCCGGTCAAGGCCAACTTCATGGAGGGCCTGACGGTCCTCGAGTACTTCATCTCGACGCACGGCGCGCGCAAGGGCCTTGCGGACACGGCGCTCCGAACGGCCGACTCGGGCTACCTGACGCGGCGTCTCGTCGACGTATCGCAAGACGTGATCATCCGCGAGCAGGCCGGCAAGAAGCCGGCCGACTGCGGGACCGACGAGTACATCGAGCTTTCGCTCATCCTCGACGGCTCACCGAACAAGAGCGTTGCCGGACGCATCGCGTCCCAGGACATCGCCAAGCCGATCAAGGACGGCAAGCCCGGTAAGACCGTGCTCGTTGAGAAGAACACCGAGATCACCATGGGTCGTCTGCGAATGCTCGTCGAGGAGTTCGGTGAGTACGCCGACACGGCGACCATTCCCGTTCGGTCGGTGCTCAAGTGCCGCAGCGCGTACGGCCTCTGCCGGCTGTGCTACGGCACGTTCCTGGCGACGGGAGGCATGGCCGAGATCGGCGACGCGGTGGGGATCATCGCCGCCCAGTCGATCGGCGAGCCGGGGACGCAGCTCACGATGCGGACGTTCCACACGGGCGGCGTGGCCGGCCAGGACATCACGCACGGTCTCCCGCGCGTCGTGGAGATCTTCGAGGCTCGCAACCCGAAGGGTGCGGCGACTCTCGCCGACATCGGCGGGAAGGTCGACATCGACGACTCCGAGCGCACCATCAAGGTGACCGTGACGCCCACCACTCTCGACGAAGAGGGTGAGCTGCCGGATCCGAAGGAGTACAGCTTCCCGAGGCGGACGCGGCTACGCGTCAAGAAGGGACAGTTCGTCGAGCCGGGGGACGCCCTGAACGAGGGCTCGCTCAACCCGGCGGAGCTGCTCCTGCTGCGAGATCCGACGTCGACCGAGCTGTACCTCGTCGGAGAGGTGCAGAAGGTCTACAAGTCGCAGGGTGTGGAGATCCACGACAAGCACATCGAGCTCATCGTCCGCCAGATGCTCAAGAAGGTCCGCGTGGAGACGAACGGCGACACGGAGCTCCTGCCCGGCCAGCTCGTCGACCGCGTCGTGCTCGAGCGTGAGAACGCGCGCGTGAAGAAGGCGAAGGGCGAGCAGGCGACCTATGAGCCGATCATTCTCGGCATCACGAAGGCGTCGCTCGCGACCGAGTCCTTCCTCTCGGCGGCGTCGTTCCAGGAGACGACGAAGGTGCTCACCGACGCGGCCATCGAAGGCAAGGTGGACAGGCTGCTCGGGCTCAAGGAGAACGTGATCATCGGGAAGCTCATTCCGGCGGCGACCGGGCTCAAGCAGTACCGGCAGATCTCGATCGAGCCGACCGATCCACTTCCGGTCACCTTCCAGCATCCGGAGGCCGAGGCCGAGCTGCTCGCCGCGCTGGAGGAGATCGGCGACGGAGACGGCTTCGATCTCGACGCTCTCGGGCTTCCCTTCGAGGAGCCGTCGTTCGGGATCGAAGGGGAAGCGGTGGCCGAGGTCGAGCCGCCGCCGGTCGAGGAGTAACGCAGGTAGAGCAGAGTCAGGCTCTTGCAGGTTCCAGCGCTGGAAACCTGCGAGAGCCTGACCTCTTGTTCACGTCTTTCTGCTACCTAGGAGAGCCGTGCGCAGTCTTCTGATCGCGCTCCTCGTCCTCGCCGCCGTCCCCTGGGCGCTCTCGGGGTCGGCCGGAGCGACGCCTCGCGAGCTCTCGTGCGGGGTCCCCGAAGCGCAGCCCGTCTGGATCGACTACGTCGACGGGACGGTGGAGTTCTGGCGCGAGCGGTTCGGCAGGCCGGGGATCGTCATCGCGACGGGAGGTCCCGGCCTCGGGGTCGAGATGCGGGCGGCCGGAGCCACGACCATGCACTTCGACCTCTACCTGCGCCGGCGCGTGGGTACGCCCATGGCGCCGCTCGACCCGGCGACGATGGAGAAGCGGGCTGACGGGCTGTTCGAGTACGCCGTCGAGGTGAGCGGCTGCGCCCGGCCCATGATCGCGCTCAACGAGCTGTGGGGCGCGTCCGTGCCTACACCCTGGACGGTGACGACCGAGCGCTACCGCTCGAACGTGCTCCGGTTCGTGCGACGACTTGCCGAGAGAGGTGGACGGCCGGCGCTTCTCGTCTCGAGCACCCCCGTGATGGGCGGCGAGGCTGCGGCGTGGTGGCGCGCGGTCGGTCAGGTCTCGGACGTCGTGCTCGAGAACTACTGGAATGCGAACGTGATCTCCAAGGCCGGTCCGGTCGCAGGGTCGCGGATGCTGCGCACAGATTTCCGTCGGTCCGCGGCCACACTGCTCGCGGTCGGAGTTCCGGCGTCTCGAATCGGCCTCATGCTCGGCTTCCACACGACGCCCGGAACCGGGGGCCGTGAGGGCCTGAAGCCGCGCGAGCGCTGGTTCGAGGTTGGCAAGCTGCAAGCGCTCGCTGGGCGCCAGGTCGCCCGCGAGCTTCGGCTGGGTCACATTTGGTCGTGGGGCTGGACGATGCGGACGGAGGCGGGCAAGGATCCCGACAAGACACTCGCCGCGTGCGCGTGGCTCTGGACGCGGGACTCGAAGCTCTGCGACGCGCCGACCCTCCTCGGGCCGAGGTTCGATGCTGACCTCCGGGTGGGTCAAATCGACCTCCCGACGGGCGTGCGCTGCAAGCTCGACGACTCTCCGCTCACCTCGCGCAGCGTGACGACGCTCCAACGCCTGACGCGGGACTGGGAGCTGGCCTTGACGGCGCTCGTCGTGCGCCGCATCGAGGACGAGCTGACCGATGTCGGCACGGGAGACGTGCTCGCCGCCGAGCGCCGGGTCGTGGCTGCTCGCTTTCGTGGAAATCGAGGCGCGTACCTCGCCGCGCTGACGCAGGCGGGCGCGAGCGTGCCAGTGGCGCGCGGGATCCTCGGCGACGAGCTCCGCCGAATCGAGCTCGCTTCGACGCTTCGAATCTCGCCTGCCAGCGCGGCGACGCTGGCGCGTTACCGGGAGACGCACTCGCTGCTCTCCGCACGGCGTGTGTCGGTGACGCCTTCCCCGAGCTGGCTTCCCGAGGGGACGGGCTACGCGCTCGCTCCGTCGACCCCAGCGGCTGTCTTCGCCGTTCCAGCGGGGCGTACGTTCGAGCTGCGAACCGTCGAAGGGCGTTTCACGGTGCGGGCGCTCGGCGAGACGACGGCGGTCGGTGCGCTGCCCCTGCAGGAAGTCCGGCCGGCGCTTCGCCGCGAGCTGAATTTCGAGCGTCGCGCCGAGGCCTACGCCGACTGGACCCTACGCCGGCAACGCGGAGCGGAGAGCAGGCTCACCTGCCAGAAAGATCGGCTGCCCGAGCAGGGAGTGGTGACGCTTTCGACCTTTGCGCCCTTCCTCACGCTCCACGAGGCCGGGGCGACCGTGCCGACGACTCGCTGACGAGAGGACGCCGTTTACCGGCGGCCGGCCATGACCACCGTGTCACGACCTGAGCCTTTCGCGAGTCCGAGCGCGGCGTCGGCGCGGCCGAGCAGGGCGGCGGCGTCGTCGTTCAGCATGAGCTCGGCCACTCCGCCCGACACCGAGACGATCCCGACGTCCGGGATCGGCCGGTCACGAAGGACGAGCTGCAGCCGCTCGAACAACCGCTCGGCCTCGCGGCTGTCGCCCTGAGGTAGGAGCACGCCGAATCGACCGCCCCCGATGCGGCAGGGAAGATCTCTCTGGCCGGAGACGTTCCGCAGCCTGGCCGCGATCTCCGCCAAGACGGCGTCCGCGGCGAGATAGCCGATTTGCGCGTTGAGCGTCGTGAGGCGGTCGACGTCGAGCATGAGCAGCGCGAGAGGATCGCCCGCACCGCGGGTTCGGCCGATCTCACGGTCGAGCAGTGCGTGGAAGGCGCGGCGGTCGTAGAGCTCGGTGAGGGCGTCGCGTTCGGGCACGGGATCGGCCGCACGCAGCGCGAGCGAGCCCTCGAGCACGTTCTTCGTCCCACTCACGGCATCCTCGAGCGACGTGATGTCCGGGTCACCGAACCGGCGATCCGGCGAACGGCTGAGGACAGCGAGCATGCCGGGCTCGTGCGGGGGATCGAGCAGCGGAACGGCAAGCCCGAAGCGGATCGGTGAGCTGCCCGCGGGTGACTGCGCCTCACCGTTGAACGCGACCTGGATCGCACGCGCACCGCGGTAGTCCGGGATTCCGAGGCGACCCACCTGTGCCGCCTCGGCCTGCGAGAGCCCAACCGTGGCGAGGACAGGCTCCTTGTTCGCATCGGCGACGATGGCGACGGCCGCATCGGCGGAGGTGTTCTCACGGGCGACCTCGAGTAGGCGCATCACCTCACCATGGCCGACGGGCTCGGGCTCGGAGTGCGGCGGCTCGGAGATCGCGGCGAGGATCCTTGCCGGAAGAGGCTGGTTCAGCGCGTCGGTCAAGGTCTGGGCGAACTCCGCCAGTCGGTCGTCGTAGCGCTGCAGCATCACGGTGACGATCTGCTCCTGGCGGCCGAGCAGCCGCCGCACGGCGAGGACGAAGAGTGCGAGACAGATGACGCCGAGCGTGACTGCTCCGAGGTAGATCGCGATCGTCATTCGTCCCTTCCCAGCCCCCTGTTCGCCAGCCTTGTGATCGTAGTACTATCGCGTGGACCGGTCGGCGGCGCTCGCGAACCTAGGGGAGGTGGAAGACGTACCCCGGCGGATCTACTGGATCGTCGTTCTGACGGCCGCCGCAGCGGGTACCTATGTCGTCTATCGGCTCGGGTTTCGCTCGCGAGACAGGCAACTGAGCGGCTCCGCCGGTTGGTTCGAGCCTGCCTCAGGGGCTCGCGGATCCGGGGACTCGTGGGTCGTGACGCCGCCAGGATCGACCGAACGGCACGCGGTGACGCCGGACGCCGCCTTCGCGGAGCCTCCGACCGAAGAGGTCGCTACGGTGATCGCCACCATGGAGGCGCCCCTTTCCGCACCTGTCGCCAAGGACTACGACGGGAACGGCGCACCTCGCTCGGTGCCCGCGTATGGCCGGACCTCAGCGGAGCACTTGGCACAGCCGGTGCAGCTTCCCCGCCGGCGAGGCCTCTCGGCGGCGACGCTCGCCGTCATCGCAACTGCCGTCGGTGTCGCGGCGATCGGCCTAGGGGCCTGGGCTGTCATCCTGGGCGTCAACGACGACTCGGCGTCGCCGGCCTCGGCAGTCGAGTTCGACGGAGTTCAAGAAGTGGTGTCGCTCCTCTCCAGGCCCAGCACCGAACGCATCCCGCTCCAAGGCTCGCAGGGGCGGATCATCCTCGTCGTCGGCGCCAGAGGGTACGGCGTTCTGGTGCTCGACGGGCTCTCGCCCGCGCCCGCCGGGAAGTCGTATCAGGCGTGGGTCATCAAGCCGAACGCACAGGCGCCCGAGTCTGCGGCGATCTTCTCGGGTGGCGACGTCGTCGTGCCGCTCACAACCCCGGTCCCGCCGGGGGCGGCGGTCGCCATCACCCTCGAGCGAGCCGGCGGAGCTGCTGCGCCCACGCAGACGCCGAAGCTCGTCGCGACACGCGCAAGCTGAGAGCGTTCTACGACTGTCCCGAGCTGCGCGCCACGTCGGCGCGATCCTTGCCGAGGTCCTTCGCCCGGTAGAGCGCGCCGTCCGCGCGCTCGAACAAGCCGGCGGATGTGTCGCCGTGCTCCAGCTCCGCGATACCGGCCGATATACGCAGCCGCTGGGCGTCGGGTCCGAGCGCCGTGCCGCGCATGGAGTTGTGCACGCGGCGATAGAGCTGGTCGGCGTCCGCGGCCGTCGACTCGGGCAGGATCACCGCGAACTCGTCGCCGCCGATCCTGCACGCGATATCGACCGAGCGGACCGCCTCTCGCAACCGCTCCGCGGCCTGCGACAGCACCCGGTCGCCGGCGAGGTGTCCGATCTCGTCGTTGATCGACTTGAAGTCGTCGAGGTCGAAGACGACTAGTGCGAGGGTCCGCTCGTAGCGTTGCGCTCGCATCACTTCCCGGCGCAGAGTCTCGTGGAAGTACCGCTGGTTGTAGAGCCCCGTGAGGGCGTCCGTCTCGGCAAGCTTGCGTGCCTCGCCGAAGCGCCGGGCGTTCTCGATCGAGGCCATCGAGCTCTCCGCGATGCTCTCCGCCTGTTCGATGTGCTCCGGCTCGGGCTCGTGGTCGCTTGCTCTCCAGAACAGCGACAGCGTCCCGATCGCCCGCAGCTCCCGCCCGACGAGCGGGATGAACACGCCACCTCGGATGAGATCGGTGCCAGTGATGTCTTGGTCGCGGCCGTACCGGTAGGTCACGGTGATCGTCCCCGAGAGCGCACCGGCTACGCCGGAGGTCGGTGGCTTGGCGGTCTCCTCCGGGGACATACCGCGTGTGGCGACTACCGGCGCGCCTCCCTGTCCCTCGACGACCATCATCGCTGCGTCGAAGCCCGGTAGCTCCATCGAGGCGTCGAGCACGCGGTCCATGATCTCCTCGAGGTCGATCGTGCCGCCGAGCTCGCCGAAGAGCCGGTTGCGGCGTGTCTCCCGCTCTGCCCGTTCGAGGGCCTCGGAAAGGTCCTGGGCGAGCTCGTCCATCTTGTGGCGCATCTGATCGAC
The DNA here is from genome assembly GCA_013697465.1 of Actinomycetota bacterium. Lineage (GTDB taxonomy): Bacteria > Actinomycetota > Thermoleophilia > Gaiellales > Gaiellaceae > GMQP-bins7. Next base: position 8,609 of record JACCWU010000041.1, read on the forward strand.
GGCGCGGACGAGCTCCGTCGACGGCTCGGGCGGCGGAGAGGATCGACGCCGCGCCACGAGGACGCCGAGTATCGCAGCCGCGATCAGGGCGGCCGCGACCAGGATCACCGCAGTTGTCGCCACACTCCGAACCCTTCCTTCCCAGGAACCTCAGCTGCTCAGAACCCCTCTCGCACTGTACTCAGCGGCGTGGACGCTTCCCCGCCCGTAGGGTTAGTAGATCCCTGCCGACCGGCCGTGAGCACAAGGGAACGCGGCGTGCCCTCAGCGGCGTGAGTCGTCGTTCGGCAGGGCGATGACGACGGTGCCGCTCCCGGCGTGCCGAGCCTGGGAAACAGCATGTTCGGCACGGTCGCGAACATCCGGCGGATCGTCGCCGGGCGCAACTTCCGTGATGCCTGCGGAGACGGCGATCCGGTCAAGGTCGCCGGGCGGCTCGCTTGCGAGCGACGCCCGGAGCTGTGCGAACACCGCTTCGGCCTGAGCGACTCCCGAGCCGGGGAGGATCACGGCGAGCTCGCCCTCCATCCGGCACGTGGAGTCGCCGTTCGAGAGCGTCGCCGCGACGCGCGCCTCGACGTCTCCAAGAGCTCGCTCGGCGCCCGGCTTACCCAGTCGCTCGCCGGCCGCGTGAACATCGACGTCGATAACGAGGAGCGTGAGTGGTCGCGTGAGGCGTCGGGCGCGCGCAATCTCACGGGCCAGACGAACGTCGAAGCTCTGTCCCTCAGTCGACGTCGGGCTCGCCGGCGACACCGCGTGTGCTGCGACGAGCTCGAGATCGTCGACGCGACTGTGTCCGACCGCGGCGGTAGCGCGGGAATCGAAGGCGCCGCTCGGCTCATTCGGCCGCCACTCGACGACTCCGGCTGCGAACGTCAGCTGGGCGGAATGCGACAGCGCTGCGTGCGCTGCCTCTTCGCGCAGGCGAACGTACAGACGGCGCGCGGCATCCCCGGTCGTCTCGGGGAGCACGATCCCGAGCTCGCCGGCTTCGCGGCGACAGACGACGTCGGTCGCGCGTGTGACTCGGAGCAACACGGCCGCGAGCTCGTCGATCCCGGCGTCCTCCCGGCGTTCCGTCGGGCCGACGGCGCTCAGGACGAGCAGGGAGAGAGGCAGACCGGTCGCGTGGGCACGGGTTACTGCTCGGTCGAGCTCGGACTCGTACCCTGCGCGGTTGCGAATGCCAGTTGCGGTGTCGGTCAGCGCCCGCTCCGCCTCCGCGTATCTCCGTG
>JACCWU010000042.1 GCA_013697465.1 Actinomycetota bacterium
CAAGCAGGACGGCGTACACGAGCGCGGTGATCGCCATGTACAGGGTCACTGCGCCGCGAAACGCCGCGACCTTCGGCGTCTGGGTCTCCGGTGGCCGCGCGACCTCCCAGAGCAGGAACGCGGCGGCCGCGATGTTGCTCAGCACGGTGAAGAAGCTGAAGAAGTTGACCGCCTCGAACGCACCGTCGACGCTGTGCTGGAACTGAAACACGAGCGCCACGAGGATCCCGAGCGCGACGACGAAGCGTGCGACGGCGAACCCGGTCCGTGAGCTCACGATCGCATCCCGACATGGACGAGATGACCGTCGGCGTCGCGAAAGGAGCACATGCGCTCGCCCCACGGCTGATCGGTCGGCGCAAGGACCTCAGCCGCACCGGCCGCGCGCAGGCGCTCCGCCGCCTCATCGACGTTGTCCGCATAGATCCAGAGCGCGAAGTCCGGGTCGTCGACCGTCTTTCGCGCAGCGACTCCGATCCCGAGCGGATCGAGGCGGAGAAACGCGAAAGCGGTCGTACCCGCGTCGTCGAACGTGTACGTCACCTCGAAGCCGAAGGTCGAGCAGTAGAAGTCGACCGCGCGGTCCACGTCCGCGACAGAGATGATCGGAAATGCCTCGCCGAACGTCACCATCCGTGTCCGCGGGTCAAAACGGAAGAAAAAGGAACGGCGGTAGTTGCAGGCCGGAGAGATTGACCTCGACCGTCAGCTCGGCGTCGGGAAGCTCGCCACGAAGGCGGTCGGCCATGTCCTCGGCGCGCTCCTCCGTCAGAGCGCCGGCCACCACGTACCGCCAGCGACGCGCCACCGATATGCCTTCGGCCTCGAGCCGGATCTCGAGCTCGGCGGCCTCCTCCCGTCCTGGCAGATGGATGACGACATGCCAGTCGTACCCCCTGTCGAGCTCGGCCTCCACGGCCTCGGCTGCTTCGCGGGCGGCGTATTCCGCCTCTTCCTCGTCAGCGGTGCGAGGCAGGGGGATCGAGGCGTCTTTCCAGGCCTCCTCGACGGGGTGCCAGCGCGTCACGAAGGTCTTCGCGGTGAGCTCGTCGGCGTCGATGAGGTTGCGCACGACTCGCTCTGCCTCGCGCGCCTGAGCGTCGCTCGCCGCGTACAGGAAGAGCCTCGAGCCGTCGCGCGTGACCATCACACTCTGGCCCAAGCGCTCGCGCGTATCGTCATCGAGATCGAGCGCCCGCAACCGCTCGTCGACCGAGTACCCGTGCTGCTCGTCATCCAGCTCGACCTCGACGCGGAACTCGTCGCTCACCTCCACGACGCTACCAACGCACCCGAGGCGGCGCGGGCTCCCCGTGCGCCTCCTGCCAGGAGATCACGGGATTGCGCAGGACGCCGATCCTCTCGATCTCGGCCTCGATCACGTCTCCGGGCTTGAGGTAGAGCGAGGCGGCGTCAGGTGAGAATCCCGCGACTCCCGAAACTGTCCCAGTGGAGAGCACGTCTCCGGCCGAGTAACCAAGCGCCGAATAGTGGCTCACGATCTCGGGGATCGTCACCGACATCCGGCCGGAGTGCGACGTCTGGCGCGGCTCGCCGTTCACGCGCAGCTCCATCGCGAGGTCGTGCGGCTCGGGGATCTCGTCGCGGGTCACGATCCAGGGGCCGAGCGGGCAGAACGTGTCGATCGCCTTGCAGAACGAGAAGACGCCCGAGCGCATCTCGCGGCGCTGGATGTCGCGGGCCGTGATGTCGTTGAAGATCACGTACCCGGCGATGTAGTCGAGTGCCTCCTCGGGCGAGAACCACTTCCCCGTCTTCCCGATGACGACGGCCAGCTCGAGCTCGTAGTCCAGCTCCTCGGTGAGATGCTCGGGATAGACCACGGGCTCGTCGGGTCCGACAATCGCGTCCACGTTCTGGAAGAACACGATCCAGGGCGCGATCTCGTGCGACCAGCCGACGCGCTTCGACTCCTCCTCGTGCTCACGGAAGTTCCCGGCCGTGTGGATGAGCTTCTTGGGGACGATCGGGGCGCGCAGCCGCGTCTCCCCGGGCGTGACGCGCTCGCCGGTCTCGTCCGCTCCTCCTCGCTCGAAGTACTCGCGCATGGTCGGCACGTCGAGGACGGCGATCTCCACACCATCGAGGACACCCACGCGCCGCTCCTCGCCGAAGGTCACGAGCTTCACGCGGCCGCCTCCGCCTTACGCCGTGCCGCCCTCAGGAACAGGATGCGGATGAGACCGCTGAACGGCCGGATCACGAGCCAATAGCCGCGAAACTTCCGGCGTGAGGCCGAATCGGGGACGTGGACTCGGGTCTCCGTGGAGAGCAGCGCCGGACCGATGCGGAAGTCGAGCACAGCCTTGCAGGCATCCGGGCGGTCGTATGCGAGGAACTCCTCGGCGGTGCGTGCTCGAGCGCTGCGATCCCCACCGCGCAGCCGCCAGAACTGGCCAGTGAGACCGAGGACGATGCCCTCCCCCGCCGCGTCGTCCAGGACGACGGCGTTCTCGAGCGCCCCGTCGACGAACGGCCGCGCGGCATCGCCGTACGGTCGTCCCAGCCTCCGCATGGCCCACAGGACGCGGGCAATGGGAATGTCGTCGAGAGAGACGGTCCGCATCGCCAGATCGATTCGTTCGGACGGCGCGTCGATTGCGAGCCGGTGCCGCTCGGAGAACTCGTAGCTCGGCAGAAAATCGTCGAGCGAGCGCACTACGCGTTCTCCCTCCCGCGCAGCCAGGCGACCACCTCGGCCGCATTCCGGTCGGGCGGGAACACCGGATAGAAAACCTTGGCCACGCGCCCTACCTCGAGAACGAGAGTCACACGCTTGTACAGCCTCGTTCCGTCGAACTCGAACGTGGGCAGACCGAGCGCGTCGCCGAGCCGCCGCTCGGGATCGGCGAGCACGGGAAAGGGCATGTGCTCGCGTTCTGCGAACTCGACCTGCTCCTCGAGCCGCTGCGCCGAGAGACCCGCCACACGCGCACCGAGGCCGGCGAGCTCGTCGGCATGGTCCCGAAACGCGCAGGACTGTGGCGTGCACCCGCGAGCGCCCGGAATCGCGTCCCAGCCGTCCGGGGTCGGTGTGCCGGGGGTACCGGTGCGCGGGTAGACATAGAGGACCGCGAGTGCGCTACCCAGCTCTCCGAGATCCACCGGGCCTTGTGACGATTCGAGCACGAGGGCGGGGATCGTTGCGCCCGGAAGATGGTCACACAGATCAGTCGGAAGTTGATAGATGCTCATACGACTTCGCAGATCTTCATCGCCGCGCGCGCGTAGACCTCGGCCGTCTTGACGAGCCCGTCGATCTCGAGATTCTCCCCCTTGACCGTGTCGAGCAGGCCGGTCGAGGTCCCGTAGTTGACAGTCGCGACGCCGTAGCGGGTGAGCGCCGACGCGTCGGAGAACCAGCGGGTCACGTCTCGCTCGGGGGACGATCCGAACACGTCCGCATGAGCCTCGTCGAGCGCCGCCACGAGCGGATGATCCTCGGCGATCTCGGCACCGGGCGCCGTGACGTAGATCTCACCCTCGACGCCGTAGTCGGGAAAGCGGTCTTGCAGGCCACGCACGAGCTCCAGCACCTCGTTGCGGGCCCCCGCCATCTCCTTCGTCGGCGGCACCCGCACGTCCAGGAAGAGATCGGTGCGATGCGGCGTGCGCGAGACGCGCCAGCCAAATCCGCCCTCGATGCCTCCGACGTTGACGATCGCCTTCGCGCCGCGGTACGCGTTCGCGGGGTCCTCCTCCCACGTCGGAATCCACTCGAGCACGGCGTCGAGCACCTCGCGCATGCGGAGGATCGAGTTGAGCGAGCGCTTTCCCTCGCTGAACGCCGTATGGATGAAGTGGCCCTGCGTCGAGATCCGCAGCCAGAGCGAGCCGAAATGCCCGAGCACGATCCTCGACCCGGTTGGCTCGCCGAGGATGCACATGTCGGCGACGCCGCCATGCGTCACGAGGTGGCGCGTTCCGGCGGCGTAGCCGCGGAACTCGGCCCCCTGCGCGTCGGCCCACTGAGCCTTCTCGATCTCACCGGAGACCGCCGCGATCATGAGGTCGCCGCGCAGCCGCACGCCGGCATCGTCGAGCGCGCGCAGCGCTTCGACGTAGCAGGCGAGCGCGCCCTTCATGTTCGAGATCCCGAGCCCGTAGAGCCGCCCGTCCTCGACGAACGCGCTCGGCTGGAAACCCGGCACGTGGGCGAGCCAGGCCTCCTTTCCGGAGTACGACGTGTCCATGTGCCCGTTGAACATGAGGCTCGGGCCGCCGCCGGCTCCCGGCCGAGTGCCGAGCACGTTGGCGCGACCCTCCTCGACCTCCTGCCACTGAACCTGGAGCCCCATGTCGGCGAACGTCTGTGCCGCGAGCTCGGCCATCGCCTGCTCGGAGCCCGTGAAGCTCGGCGTCTCGATCGCGCGGCTCGCCCAGTCGACGAGCCTGTCTCGGTCGATGCGCAGCTCAGCCACGGAAGTGCGGGAGAACCTTCTCGCCGAACAGGCGGATCTGGTCGTGGCGCCGGTCGCCCCAGAGCTCGAGCATGACGTGAGTGCAGCCCACGTCGCGGTACTCCTCGATCGTCTCGATGCAATCCGCAGGGGTTCCCGCGATCGGCTTGCAGCGGTCGAGGAGCGAGTCGGTCACCTTCTCCTTGGCAGCCAGGCGTCCGCCCCGCTCCATCGCCTCCGCGACCGGCTCGAGCTCCGCCATGTCGATCCCGGCGAGCTCGAGCAAGGTGTCGGCCGAGCCTCTGATGTTCTGGAACTTGTTCGCGAGGTACATGGCCGCGATCTCTCGCGCGCCGTCGCGGCCGGCCTCGCGATCTGACTCGTGGATCGAAGCGACGACCGTGCAGCCGATGTCGATGTCGGCTGCGACGTTCTCACGCGTGTAGCGGACGAAGGCGGGGGTCGTGATCGAAGGTGTGAGGCAGCCATCCGCGATCTCGCCGGCGAGCGCCTGCATCTTGGGCGCGGTGGCCGCGACATAGACAGGCGGAACGTCGCGCGGCGTGTGGGCGTCCTCCTGGAGGGCGGGAACAGAGGCGCTCCACGTGTCGCCGTCG
>JACCWU010000052.1 GCA_013697465.1 Actinomycetota bacterium
GAAGTACAGGGCGTACAGGAGATCGACCGCCGGGTTGGCGGTGTGGACGGTGACGTCGGCGGGCGTGTCGATCAGAGCCTCCGAGTAGTTGAAGATGATCTTCACACCCGCGTCGACCAGCGCATTCGCCGCATCCGGCGCACTGACTGCCGGCACGGCGAGGACGCCGACGATGATGTTGCGCTCACGGACGATGTCGGTGAGATCGTCCATCGAGCTGACTTGCAGATCGCCGACCTTCTGGCCCACCTTCTCGGGATCGTTCTCGACGATGGCCGCGATCGTGATGCCGTGCTCGGCGAAGATCGGTGAGCTGGCGATCGCGCTGCCGAGCCGGCCGACGCCGACGAGCGCAATGTTGTGCTGGCCCTGAGTGCGCAGGATCTTGCGGATCTCGTCGAGCAGCGCTTCGGTGCGATAGCCGACGCCCCGCTTCCCGAACCTCCCGAACGCCGAGAGGTCACGCCTGATCTGCGTCGCGTTGATGTTCGTGTACTCCGCGATCTCCTGAGACGAGATGCGGTCCTTCCCGATCTTCCGCGCCTGGGTGAGCACCTGCAGGTATCGGCTCAGACGGGCGGCGACACCCACAGTCAGACGCTCGGTCAAGAGACCCCTGTCCTCGAACTTTGTGACAAAGCGTCACGATTGTGCCAGTGGGCGCGCGGGACCCGCCGAAAGAACCGTCAACGATGGACGGTCTGCAACCGGGCGCGGAGAGCATCCGGAGGCACGAAGTACGTAAACGCGCGCTCACCGTCGATCTCGACGACCGGCAAGAGCTCGCGGTAGCGCGCCTCGAGCTGCGGATCGCCTCCGATGTCCACGAGATCGAGCTCGAACTCGAGGTCGGCACCGGCCTCGCGCACGACTTCGAGCGCACGCTCGCAGAGGTGGCAGCCCGCCGCGTGGTAGAGCGTGACCCGGCGCAGAGGTGTTACGGGTAGAGACCTCTGGTCGTCGTAGCCTCGGCTACCCGCTGCACCGCGATCCCGTAGGCCGCCATGCGCATGGTGGTGTCCCGGCTCGCCCGTGTCTGCCAGGTCTCCTCGAACGCCCTCCCGACGATGTCGTGGAGCTTTGCGTTGACCTCGTCCTCGCGCCAGAAGTACTCCTGCAGCCCCTGCACCCACTCGAAGTACGACACGATCACGCCGCCCGCGTTGGCCAGGACGTCTGGCAGCACGAGGACGCCGCGATCTTCGAGGATCGCGTCCGCGGCCGGCGTGACGGGGCCGTTCGCCCCTTCGCAGACGATCGTGGCCTTCACGCGGTCCGCGTTCTCCTCGGTCACGACCTGCTCGAGCGCGCACGGCGCGAAGATGTCGCACTCGAGCTCGACGAGCTCCTCGTTCGTGACCGGATCGGCGTTCGCGAGCCCGGTGAGCGTGCCGGCCTCCTGCTTGTGCGCAAGCGCCGCCGGAATGTCGATCCCCATCGGGTTGTAGACACCGCCGCGCGAGTCCGAGACGGCCACCACCGTCGCGCCCTCCCCGTGGAGGAGGCGGGCAAGATGCGCGCCGACGTTGCCGAAGCCCTGGATCGAGACCGTGTAGTCGCTCACCCGCTTGCCCTCCTTCACCGAGAGCGCCTGGATGCAGTAGAGAGAGCCGCGCGCGGTGGCCTCCTCTCTTCCGAGCGAACCTCCGATCGATAGCGGCTTGCCCGTCACGACGCCGAGCACGGAGTGGCCCTTGTTCATCGAGTACGTGTCGAATATCCACGCCATGACGCGGCCGTCCGTGCCGACATCGGGTGCGGGGATGTCCCGCTCGGGGCCGATGTCGTTGATGATCTCGCTCGTGTAGCGGCGGGTCATCCGCTCGAGCTCCGACGCCGAGAGGCTCTTCGGATCGCAGACCACGCCACCTTTCGCCCCCCCGAACGGCAATGCCATGAGGGCGCACTTCCAGGTCATCCACATCGACAGGGACTTGACCTCGTCGAGGGTGACGTCGGGGTGGTAGCGAATGCCGCCCTTGGAGGGGCCGCGCGCGATGTTGTGGGTCACGCGGTAGCCGGCGAACACCTCGACCGAGCCGTCGTCCATCGCAACCGGGATGGAGACCTCCACCGCCTTCTTGCACTGCGACAGGACGCGGATGAGGTTCGCGTCGATGGAGAAGACGTCCCCCACCTTCCTCAGCTGCGACTTGGCCAACTCGTACGGGTTCTCGCGGAGGTGGCTGGCCACCACGGCTTCGGACATCGAATGCCTCCCGGGCTCGTCTGGACGCGTGCGAGGATACTCCGCCTCTCCGGCCTGTGCTACCGGACGACGTAGTCGACCGACTCGACCTGCCGGCGCGTGCCGTCCCCCGGCCGTGCCACGAGCTTGACGACGTAGGCCCCGCGCCGAAGGCGCTCACCTTGTGGGCTGCGGCCGGTCAAGCCGAACGAGTAGCGCCCCGGCAGAAGCTCGCGTCTCGTCGAGAGGACGCCGAGAAGCTTCCGCCCTCGCCAGAGCTGCACCTGGAGCACCTCGACGGGTCGCACCTGCGGATCGGGGCCGTCCTCGATCGCACCCGCGACGAAGCTCACGACTGCAGGCGTCGCGTCCGAGATACGGTCGCCCGTCTCCTCGACCACGACCTGTGACACGAGGTCGACGTCGGCCGCCGGCGCTGCCATCGCCCAGGGGAGCCGAATGGAGGGTGATCCGTCGACCTGCAGGACGAGCTCGCCGACCGCGGCTCCGAGCTCGTCGGAGGTGTCTCGGACCTCCGCGCGGAGCACGACCTCGCCACTCCGGCCCGCGCGCAGCCGCAGGCGCTCGCTCACCGGGGCGACCTCGACGCCCGTCGCGCGGCCGCTCGACTCGATCGAGACGGTCACCCGTCGCGTGCTGAGGTTTCTCAGCAGGATCGCCCGCTCGACGGCGAGCGGGCCGTTGGGTGCGGCCCCGAACGACACGACCCCCGGCTCGGCGACGACCTCCTGCTGCACGGCGGCCTGCAGGTCGAGCATGCCGGCTCCGGCGGCGGACTCGTCATCCGCCGGCCGCGCGGAGCCCACGAGGAGGCCCAGAAGGCCTGCCGCGGTCGCCCGCGGTCGCGCCTCGGCGAGTACGGCGGCGGCTCCCGCAACGACGGCGGCTGCAACGCTCGTTCCGCTGACGGTGCCGTATCTCACCTCGCCCTCGTCCCCCCGGCCCGGCTCGGAGGTCGGCACGGAGACCCCGGGGGCCACGAGCTCGGGCTTGAGGACGCCGCCGAAGGCGAGGCCCCGCGAGGAGAACGCCGCGACCGAGCCTCCGTCCGGGTTTTGCGCCGTATCCACGGCCCCGATCGCGACATCGACTGGGATCCCGGATGCGTGTAGCGCGCGGATCGTCTGTGCGAGCGCGTCGGGCAGGCCCACGACGGGCACGCCCGCAGGAACCTCGAGGCCGAAAGCGCCGGCGGGAAGCAGTCCGTCGACGAGCACGGACCGTGCTCCCGCGCCGGCAGCCTCCTCGACGGTTTCCTCGGACAGCCCCCCTCGAGGGAGTAGGACTGCGCGTCCGGCGATGTCGCTCACGCCGTCCTCGCCGAAGAAGCCGGCGATGCCACGCGACGTCACCGAGCGCGGCACCGGCGTCAAGCTCGCAGTGACCGCCTCGGTGGGCGCGCCGCCGAGCGGCATCGTGCCGTCGAAGAGCACCCTCAACCCTGCCCGCACGTGGACACGCACCGTGGGTGACGCGAGACGTCCGTCGGCGGCTGCGACCGTCAACGCCGCGGGGGCGCCTCCCGGGCCCGCGATGCTCCCGAACACGGGACCCGCCTGCCCGTCGTTCCCCGCGGGTGCGACAACGAGAACGTCGAGGGCACTCGCTCCCGCGACCGCGCGGGCAAGCGGACCGTCCGGGAATGCGGCGTACGGCTCCGCGACGCCGATGAGGGCGATGCGCACGGCATCGTGGGCGTCGCCGTCCCCCGAGGGATCGACCGCGGCCTCGAGCCCGGCGAGGATCTGATCGGTCCGGGAGTACACGGCGTACCCGCCTTCCGCGTCCGGTTGCCAACCGGCGACCCGGATCGGGAGGATGAAGGCGCCCGGCGCGACTCCGTGCAAGCCGCCCGGCCCCTCCGACCCGGCAACGATTCCGGCGAGCTCGGTCCCATGCCGCTCCGGTCGGCCGGGCACGCTGGGATGAGGCTGGGCGACGCCGCCGCTCCCCGGGGTCAGCACGTCCATGCCCACGAGGACGCGCTCACGGAGGAAGGGATGCGAGACGTCGACTCCGGTGTCGAGCAGGCCCACGGTGACGCCGCGCCCGCCGAGGCCGGGAACGCCGAGCCCGGGGACGGACGCCGCGGTCGGAAGCCCGAGCGCCGTGTCGTGGGCGGCGGGATAAGAGATCCGCACCGGATAGACGCCGGCAACCTCGCGGTCGCGGTCGAGGAGCGAGAGCGAGGTGGGATCGAGCTGGGCCGAGAACGCGTTGAGCACGCGGGTGTACCGGTATTCGGCCGCGACCCGGGCTCCGCTCGCTGAAACCCGGCGCAGGAACTGCTGCTGCTCCGCTTCGGCCTCCGCGGTCCAGCGACGCATCTGCGCCTCGGTCGCCCGCCCTCCTTCGGCCCGAACCCGGGAGGCGAGTGACGAGCCGCGCAGCACGACGACGTACCGCTGGGCGGTCGAGACGGCGGCGCGCACGCCGAGCACTCCCTGCCAGCCCGCCTCGTCGATCGAGGTCACCGTCGGATCGGCGGCGCGGGTCTGCGCGCCTCCGAGGAGAAGGGCGACGATCGCCACGGTTGCCGCCAAGGCAACGAGTCCGAAAGCTCTACGAGAGCGACGCGTACGCATCCAGCTCCAGATAGTGCGGGTACGGCAGCATCTCCCCGTAGCGCGCGGCCGAGGCGATCATGGCCGCATTGTCCGTACACAGCTCGAGAGGGGCGAACCTGGCGTCCGGAAGCGCCCGCCGGAGCTCCGAGTTCGCAGCCACGCCGCCGACGACCGCAAGGCTGTCGAGACCCCTGAGCTCCGCGGCCTCGCGAGCTCGGCCAACGAGAGCGCGGACGAGCGCGCGCTGGTACGACGCCGCGAGATCGGCCTTCCGACGCTCGGCCTCAGCGACGCCGAGGTCGCGCACCGTGTACAGCAGCGAGGTCTTGAGACCCGAGAAAGAGAAGTCGAGGCCCTCGACCCGGGCAACAGGGAACCGGAACGCTTCGGGATCCCCCTCCCGTGCGAGCCCGTCGATCGCGGCTCCTCCCGGGTACCCGAGTCCCAACAGTCGCGCGCCCTTGTCGAACGCCTCCCCGGCAGCGTCGTCGAGCGTCGTCCCCAAGCGCTCTGAGCTGCCGTGCCCACCGACCGCCAGCAGCAACGTGTGCCCGCCGCTGGCGAGCAGGCAGAGAAACGGAGGAGCGAGCGGATTCGGCCCCAGGTACAGCGAAGCGACGTGCCCGTCGAGATGGTCCACGGGTGCGAGCGGCAGCCGCCGCGACCAGGCAAGCGCCTTCGCCGCCGAGATCCCGACGAGGAGCGCGCCGACGAGCCCCGGCCCCTGCGTCACCGCCACGCGGTCGATGTCGCCCATGGTGGTGCCCGAATCGTCCAGTGCCCGCCGAAGCACCGGGAGCACGAGCTCGAGATGGTGCCGAGAAGCCACCTCGGGCACGACTCCTCCATACGGTGAGTGAAGCTCTGCCTGGGACGACACGACTGACGAGTGCACCTCTCCCGCCTCGCTGACGACAGCAGCGGCCGTCTCGTCGCACGAGGTCTCGATGCCGAGGATCACGAGGCCTTCTCGGCGGAGGCCGGCTCCCGCCACATGATCAGCGCGTCCTCGCGGTTGTCCGTGTAGTACCCGCGGCGGATGCCGCGCGGCTCGAAGCCGAGGCGCTCGTAGAGCCGGATTGCCTCGACGTTCGAGACTCGCACCTCGAGCGTGTAACCGCGACGAGGATCCGCCGCCGTCAACTCGAACAGTCGATCGAGAAGCGTCTTCGCGATTCCGCGACGCCGGAACTCGCGCGCGACGGCGACGTTCATCACGTGCCATGCGTCGACGTAGCGCGACACGATGGCGTATCCCACGAGCACGTCAGTCTCGTCGTAGGCCCCGAGTGCCAGGGAGCTCGGCTTCTGGAGCTCGGCGGCGAACATGGCACGCGACCACGGCGACGGGTACGACGCGCGCTCGATCTCGTCGACCGCGTCCAGGTCCTGTGTCTCCAGCCGGCGCAGGTCGACGTTCATGCGCCCACCCTTGGCGCATGAACGTGTGG
>JACCWU010000059.1 GCA_013697465.1 Actinomycetota bacterium
ATCTCACCGATAACCCGCCTTGCCGCCCCGACTTAGGTTGACACAGGGACAGGGGTGCGGCGGACGCGCGTGGGGAGCGTCGCCTCGACCGTGATCGCGAGGACGCCCCCACGGCACAGAGCGTCGCCGCCCCGAACCAGACGCCACTCGGAGACAGATCGAGCGCGTAGCCGCCGACGGCCGGCCCGAGCGCAAAGCCCACCTGCCAGCTCAGGGCCGAGAGCGCCATGTAGCGGCCGATGAGTCGCGGCTCGGCGAGGTCTACGACCAGCGGAGCGTGGACGGCGCCGTGAAGGCACTCCCCGATCGCGAAGATCATCATGGCGAGGGTGAGCAGCAGGAGCGCCGCTCCGGCCGACGCGCCGCCGGCGAACGGGACGACGAGCCAGGCTCCCGCCCAGAGCAGCCCGAGCAGCGCGAGCGTCCGCATCCTCCGCCTCCCTTGGGCGAGCCGTGCGATGGGGAGCTGGCCGAGCAAATCCAGTACCAAGCGCCCGAAGCGTAGAGCGGGGTTCCTCTGACGACGAGGACGACCTCGAACCATCTCGCCGACGCGCTCGAGCGGCTCCTCTCGTCGAGTCGGCCGAACCTAGACTGCGTCAGTGATTCGGCAGGCGATCCAGCAACTGCTCGACGGCGGCGACCTCGGGCGCGAGCGTGCGCGCGAGGTGATGGGCGAGATCATGCGCGGAGAGGCGACGCCAGCGCAGATCGGGGGCTTCCTCGTCGCTCTCCGAGCCAAGGGGGAGAGCGTGGAGGAGATTGCGGGCTCTGCGGAGGCCATGCGCGAGCACGTCCTGCCCGTCCGACCGACACGTGAAGACGTCGTCGATGTCGTGGGGACGGGCGGTGACGGAGCACGGACGTTCAACATCTCGACGACCGCGGCGCTCGTCGCCGCCGCGGCGGGAGCTGCAGTCGCCAAGCATGGAAATCGGGCGGTGAGCTCGGTCTCCGGCTCGGCGGACGTCCTCGAGTCGCTCGGGCTCACGCTCGAGCAGCCGCCGGAGCGGATCGCCGAGTCGATCGACCGGCTCGGATTCGGGTTCATGTTCGCCCCGGCGCACCACCCGGCGATGCGGCACGCTGCCCCCGTGCGACGCGAGCTGGGGATGCGCACGATCTTCAACGTGCTGGGACCGCTGACGAACCCGGCGGGAGCGCGGGCCGGGATCTTCGGCGTGTACTCGCCCGAGCTCGTGCGAATCATCGCCGAGGTCTTGGCGATGCTCGGCGCCCGGCGCGCGTTTGTCGTGCATGGCGCGCATGGGATCGACGAGCTCTCGCCGGCGGGGCTGAACGTCGTCTGCGAGGTCGTTGACGGGAGCGTCCAGGAGCGCGTGATCGACCCGCTCGAGCTCGGGATCGAGCGCTGCGACCCTGCCGAGCTCATGGGTGGCACACCCGACGAGAACGCTCAGACGGCCCGCGACATCCTCGCCGGCGCGCGCGGCGGCAAGCGCGACGCGGTCCTCCTCAATGCTGCGGGCGCGATCGCCGCCGGCGGGCACGCGACCGATCTGCGGGAGGGACTCGTGCTTGCCGCCGACGCGATCGACAGCGGGCGGGCCGCCGAGCGACTCGACCAGCTCGTGAGGTTCTCCGAGGGGCAATCGCTCCCGTGAGATTCCGAGCAGCGCTCTCGGACCCGGGTCTCCGCGCTATCGCAGAGGTGAAGCGCCGCTCGCCCTCGGCCGGCGACCTGCGGCCGGACGCGGATCCGGCTGAGCTCGCGGCCGCGTACGAGCGGGCCGGCGCGTCCGCGGTATCGATCCTCGTCGACGAGCGCTTCGGCGGGTCGTGGGACGACCTTCGCGCCGCGCGCGCTTCGACGCGGCTGCCGCTGCTCGCGAAGGGGTTCTTCTCCACCGAGGAGCACGCCCGAACTGCTGCCGCCGCGGGAGCGGACGCAATCCTGCTGATCCTGCGCGACCTCGACGACTCGGCTGCACGCGCGCTTCTCTACGCGGCCGAGGTGCTTGCTCTCGACACGCTGGTCGAGGCCCACGATGCGGGCGAGCTCGCACGCGCGGAGGCCCTCGGTGCGCCGGTCATCGGGATCAATGCCCGCGACCTCGACACGTTTCGGATCGATCGCCAGGCGCAGCTCGAGCTCGTCGCGAAGGCTTCGCCCGATCGCATCGTCGTTGCGGAGAGCGGCATCGAGTCGCGTGCCCAGGGCGCGGCGGCCGAGCTCGCGGGCGCCGACGCGATCCTCGTCGGGTCGGCGCTCATGCGTGCAGCGGATCCGGCCGGGAAGCTCGCGGAGCTCATCTCACGCCCGCTTGTCAAGGTCTGCGGTCTCACCCGCGAGGACGACGTGGCCGTCGCCGCGGAGGCAGGAGCGGACATGGCCGGATTCGTCCTCGTGGACGAGAGCCCACGTCAGGCGCCCGGGATTCTTCCCGTTCCGGAGACCATGCTCACCGTCGTCGTGGAGGTCGGCGAGCCCGGCGACGAGCCGGCCGACCTCGTGCAGCTCTATCCGCGTGAGCAAGGCAAGGTCCGCGGTCGAGATGGTGTGCTGCTGCGGGACGGACGGCAGGTCGCCACGGTGCTCGACCTGCCCTGGCAGGAGGAGGACCCGGCGCACCTGGAGCGGGCGGCGGCCGCGCAGGGTCGCATCATGCTCGCCGGTGGCCTGGCGCCCGAGAACGTGCGCGCCGCCATCGAGGCCGTGCGGCCGTGGGCAGTGGACGCCAGCTCTCGGCTCGAGCGCAAGCCCGGCGTGAAGGATCACGAGCGTGTGCGCGCATACGTCGAGGC
>JACCWU010000118.1 GCA_013697465.1 Actinomycetota bacterium
GAACGACGAAGGCCCGCGGTGCGGGCCTTCGCGTGGAGGGCATCTCGAAGGGAAGGGGAATGCGCTCACCCATCCAAGCGCATAATCGTGAGCCGTGGGTGAAAGCTTTCTAAGAAGACGCTAAGAAGCGGGCCGTTCCGGAGGGAACGGCCCGCTTGATCCTTCCGCTGCCGGGACTACGGCTTCGCGGGGAACGTCTTCGACACGAGGCGGTCGATGCGATGCTCCAGGCGCTCGAGGGCCTGGTCGGCTCGGGCCTGCGTGATGCGGCCCGCAGCGACGGCCTTGGCCAGCTTCTCCTTAGAAGGCCCGATCATCGCGGCCTTCAGACCTTCGACGCTCTTCTCCTGCTTCGCCGCGAGGGCCGAAAGCGACGTGCCCGGAAGCTGCTCGCGGAGCTCTTCCTTCGTCAGGCCGAGGTAGTGGGCCGCCCCGGCCAGAATGCCGCGCGCCCCCGGCCGCATGTGTCGGTGGCCCGGCCGCTCACACAGGTCAGCGGCGGCGATTCGCTCACGAAGCTTCGCCGCGCGCTCGGGCGAGATCTTCCCCGCTTCGAGAGCCGCGGCAACGCGCGCGAGCATCCGCTCCTTGATCTGCGCCTCGAGCTCCGCGACGCTCACGCCACGGTGCTCGGCAACCCTTGCCAGACGCGTTTCGCAGCGTGCGCTCCGTTCGTCGCCCGACGGGCCCGCGAGGGCGGCTCCACCACCGACGAGCAGCGCGGCTGCGCCGGAGACGGCTGCAACGGCGTACCGATTCGTTCTCATTCCCAGTCTCCTCCCCAAGATGTGTCTGCAGGACTTCCGCGCACATCTTGGCGATGCTCTTTGAAGACGGTTTGAGCGATTCGTAAGGGTTGGCGGCTGTCCAGGCGGCTAGGCAGCCCGGACGTAGATGCCCTGCGCCGCCTTGTACGCGATGGCGCGCTCGGCGCCCTCGACCGCGATGGTGAGCTGCCCCGCCGCGGGTTGGGCGCCTCGCAGCTCGACCCGAGTGCCGGGAACGAGACCTTCGTCGTAGAACCAGTGCAGGAGATCGCCGTCGTGCTCGGCGAGGCGCACGATCTCACCACCCGGCCCGGGAGCGAGCTCGGCCAGCGACACGAGTCCCGCATTCTCCGCCTGCTCGACGTCAGGCTCGACCGGCCATCCATGCGGACAGCGGTCGGGCCGGCCGAGGCGCTCGTTGATCCTCTCGATCATCTCTTCGGTGAACGTGTCACCGAGCTCGTCCGCGTGCACGTGCGACTCCGCCGCCGTATAGCCCATGAAGTCGGTCAGGAAGCGCTCGATGATCCGGTGCTTCCGGACCACCCGGTTCGCGCGCTCGATGCCCGCGGGCGTGAGCACGGCCTCCTTCTGCTCTCCACGCTCAACGAGGCCGTCCGCCTCGAGCCGCTTCAGCATCTCGCCGGCCGACGCGCGCGAAACGCCGAGCATCTCCGCCACCCGGGCCGCGATCGCGGTCGAACCCGTCGAGGGGCGGTACTCCCCGATCGGAAAAGCGAGGAAGTAGATCGTCTCGAGATAATCGTCGACCGAATGCCCGTGCGTCTGCGTCACTCCGCCAATCTACCCTGCGGATCTCCTTTCGGTCTACCCCGGGCCGCCAGACTCGAACCGACGATTCGAGGAGAGGAGGTAGAGGACTGGCGCGGACACTGCGATGAGGACGAGTGCCGGCAGCGCAGCCCGCGAGTACGCGCCGATCTGGGTCAGCTTCCAGATCTCGGTCGCGAGCGTCTGGAAGCCGATGGGCCGCAGTAGGAGCGTCGCTGGGAGCTCCTTCATGGCCGAGAGGAAGACGAGCGCGGCACCGGCGAGCACTCCCGAGCGAACGAGCGGAAGGGTGACGAGGGCAAGCGTCGCCACAGGGCCACGCCCGAGCCCTCGAGCCGCCTCTTCATAGCGCGGGCTCACGCCTTCGAGCGCCGACGCGACTCCCGACAGCCCCTGGGGGAAGAAGCGGACGACGTACGCAAACACCAGGAGCGCGAGCGTCTGGTACACGGGCGTCGCATACCGGGCGGCGAAGAAGACGAGCGAGAGCGCGATGACCAGCCCGGGCAAGGCGTTCCCCGCATATGACAGTCGTTCCAGGGCGCGGGATGTAGGCGAGGGATATCGAAGCGCGAGAATGGCGACGGGCACCGCAGCGAGCACCGCGAACCCCGCGGCGAGGCCCGACGCACCGAGCGAGTTGATCGCCTCGCTCCAGGGGATGTCGAGCTGCTGATCGTTTGCAATCCCGTGCGCGAGCCAGTAGCCGAGCACTCCGGCCGGTAGGCCGAGGAACAGCCCGACGACGCTGGTGCAGAACACGAGCGCGGGCACGGTCCAGGGCCCCAGCGGCACGACCACGCCATCTCGTTGCGATCCGGGACCGGCTCGGTAGAGCCGACCCTTTCGCCGCAAGCGGGACTCGGCAACGACTGCCACCGCGGTGAGGCCGACAAGCACGAGCGCGAGGGTCGCCGCGGGCGCGCGGTCGAAGAGGCTCCCGTACTGGACGTAGATCGCGCGCGTCAACGTGTCGTACCCCATGAGGGTGACGACGCCGAAGTCGGAGAGCGTGTAGAGCGCGACGAGCAGCGAGCCGAGGCCGACGGCGGGACGCAGCGCCGGTGCGGTCACGCGGAGGAGGACACTGCGACGCGAGGCCCCGAGCCCTCCCGCGGCTTCCTCGAGCGCGGGATCGAGGCCGCGCAGGGTCGCCTGCGCGAGGAGGAAGACATAGGGATAGGTCGCCAGGGTAAGCGCCGCGAGTGAGCCCCAGTAGCCTCTGACGTCTGGGAGTCCGTCGATCCCAAGGGCTTCGGCCAGCAACCCTCGTTCGCCGAAGAACCCGAGCAGGCAGAACGCTGCGACGTAGCTCGGGATTACGAGCGGCACCGCCGCGGCTGTGCCCCAGAACCGGCGTCCGGGGAGGTCCGTGCGCGTCACGAGCCAGGCCACGGGGACCCCGACGAGCACCGAGGCGACGACCACCCCGGCCGCGAGCCGAACCGTGTTCCACACCAGTCGCCAGGTGGCGGGCTCGCCTAGGATCTCGATCGCCCTGCCGCCGCCGGCAACTCGGATGACGAGGTACGCGAGGGGCAACAGGAGCGCCGCGACGACAAGCCCCGCCGCAAGAGCGAGCGGGAGCGGAGCGCGGATCGCTCTACCCCGGCCCGCTCGGTTGGTCACGTCAGGTAGCCGGTCTCGCGCAGCATCTCGATCGTCGCCTCGTGCTCGGCCCCGAAGCTCGTCAGGTCGATGTCGAGGCCCGCGAGGTCCTCGAGGGGGGGAAGGCCAGGCTTGGGCGCTATCCCCTCGACGAGCGGATACTCGGCCTCCTCGGCTTCGTCGACGTAGAAGCGTTGGGCGTCGGGTGAGAGCAGGAACTCGACGAATCGCTCGGCCGTGGAGCGATCACCGGTGCTCTCGAGGACTCCGGCGCCCGCGACGCTTACGAGTCCTCCCGGGTCGTCCGGCTCGAGGAAGTGGTTTGCGATCGGCGCGTCGGGCTGCTCCTCTTTGACCAGATAGAGGTAGTAATGGTTGACGAGCCCGAGCTCGATCTCGCCTGCCGCGGCGGCCTCGACGATCGGCGTGTTCTTCTCGTACGTCTTCGGGTCGTTCGCCTTGAGGTCGAGCAGCCACTGTCGCGCCTTCTCGTCTCCCTCGGCCAGCCGCATCGCCGTCACGAACGCCTGAAAAGACGCGTTCGTGGGGGCGATGCCGATTCGCCCCTGCCAGCGCGGGTCGGTGAGATCGAAGACGGAGTCGGGAACCTCGTCCTCGGCGAGCGCCTCGGTCGAGTAGACGATCACTCGTACACGACCCGATGTGCCGACCCACCTCCCGTCGCGGTCGCGGAACTGCTCCGGGACCATTCCGAGGATCCCGTCCGAGAGCGGATCGAGGTGCTCCTCGACTGCGCCCAGCGAGCCCGGATCCTGGGCCCAGAAGACGTCAGCCGGCGAATTCTCCGCCTCCTCGGCGATCGTGGCAGCGAGCTCCGCGCTGTCGCCGTAACGCACCTCGACCTCGATTCCGGTCTCCCCCGTGAACATCGCGAAGAGCGGAGCCACGAGCTCCTCCTCCCGCCCCGAGTACACGGTCAGCGTGTCGTTCGAGCCGCCGCAAGACGCGGCGGCGATCGTGGCTGCAAGGATGGCGAGGAGCGCGGCCAGCCTCATCCGAAATCGTGTCGTAAGGTTGCCCAGTGCATTGATGTAAGGCAGACCTTACAGAACGTAGAAGCGTTAGTGCAGGACCGGCACGCGACCGTCGTGGAGCCGTACCGAGACACGCGCTCCGAGGGGAACGACCTCGGTGGACGGGCGCTGCGACACGACCTCGAGACCGTTGACCCGCACGCGGTAGAAGACGTCGTGACCGCGGAACTCGCGGGCGACGACCTCGGCATCGCCGTCCGGATCGAGCTCCAGCTCGAGGAGCTCGGGACGGATCAGGACCTCAGCCGTCGCGGCGCTCGACGAGCCGTTGGCGGCGAAGGCCCCGATGGGCGTCTCCACGACGCCGGAGACCACACGGCCGGTGAGCACGTTCGCGGCGCCGACGAACTCGGCCGCCCAGCGCGACGCGGGCGCGAAGTACAGCTCCTCGGACGTCCCCTCCTGCACGACCTTC
Organism: Actinomycetota bacterium; assembly: GCA_013697465.1. Taxonomy (GTDB): domain Bacteria; phylum Actinomycetota; class Thermoleophilia; order Gaiellales; family Gaiellaceae; genus GMQP-bins7. The sequence goes on from JACCWU010000118.1 coordinate 4,638, forward strand.
CCGTCGCGCATGAGCGCAATCCGGTCTGCCAGCGAGAACGCCTCTTCACGGTCATGGGTCACGAGGACGACGGTGACACCGAGCGGCCGGATGATCTCGGTGACCTCGGCCCGAAGCATCTCCCGGAGGTGGGGATCGACATTCGACCACGGCTCGTCGAGCAGGACGAGCTCGGGAGCCGGCGCGAGCGCGCGGGCGAGCGCGACTCGCTGCTGCTGGCCGCCGGAAAGCTCGTGTGGGTAGCGCCGCCCGAGGTCGTCGAGTCGGGTGAGCGAGAGCAGTTTTGGGACTCGTGTCGAGCGCTCGCGGCGCGGGAGCCCGAAGCCGACGTTCTCCGCGACCGTGAGGTGCGGGAAGAGGGCGTAATCCTGAAACACCATTCCGACGCGCCGACGGTCCGGCGACACGAAGGATCCCGGGGCCGCGACGACGCGGCCTCCAACGTCCACGGTTCCACCGTCCGGCCGCTCGTACCCCGCGACGAGCCGCAGGAGGGTCGTTTTCCCGCAGCCGGATGGCCCGAGGAGCGCGACGACCTCGCCTCGGTCGACGCACAGGGAGGCCTCGTCGACGGCAACCGTCGCGCCAAACCGCTTGGTCACCGCGTCGAGTCGAATCATCGAGCAACTCATGTAAGGGAAACCTTACAGCGCGAGTTCGTCCCGTGCGAAGCGGACTGCCGCCTTGCGAGGGTCACTAGTCTCGGAGCGTGCCGCTTGCGGAGGTGTATCCACTCGTCACCGCCCGTGCGCTTGCGCGAACGTTCACGTACGAGGTGCCGACAGGGATCGAGCGCGGCGACGTCCTCTCGGTGCTCCTCGGCAAACGGCGAGTGCGAGCCGTCGTCGTCGAGATCGGCGTCGAAGCGCCGGACGGCGTCGAGATCGCGGAGGCAGGGCCGGTCGTCGACCGAATTTCCGCGCCGCTCGTCGAGCTCGCGCTCTGGCTCGGCGGCTACTACGGCTCGACGCCCGCCCGCGCGCTCGCCCTCGTCGCTCCGAGGATGCGGGCTCGGCGAGGCGAGCGCCGGTCGCCTTCGTCGCGGGATTCGCTCCCCGGGGAGCCGGAGCCTGCCAAGCTCACGCCCGCGCAACGCGCAGCCGTCGATCGGATCGTCGCCTCCCTCAACGGCGGCGGCGGACATGTCCTGCTGCACGGTCCTACGGGAAGCGGCAAGACCGAGGTCTACCTCCAGGCATGCGCAGCGGCGCTCGAGCGTGGGCGCGGAGCGATCGTCCTCGTTCCCGAGATCGCCCTCACACCGCAGGCGGTCGGCCGCTTCCGAGAACGCTTCGGCGACCGAGTGGCGGTTCTGCACTCGGGTCTCCGCGAGGCGGAGCGGCGCGACGAGCGGGAGCGAATCGCAGCGGGCGAGGCCTCGGTCGTCGTCGGGGCCCGCTCGGCGATCTTCGCGCCGGTCGCGTCGCTGGGCCTCGTCGTCGTCGACGAGGAGCACGACGCCTCGTACAAGCAGGAGTCGGACCCGAGATACGACGCCCGCACCGTCGCGGCCAAGCGTGCGGCTCTCGAGGGGGCAGTCGCGGTCTACGGGAGCGCGACGCCCCGTCCCGAAAGCTGGGCGCGGCTCGAGCGACTCGAGCTCCCCTTCCGTATCGGAGCTCCGCTTCCGACTGTACGGCTCGTCGATCTTCGACGCGAGGGCGGATACCCCCTGTCGGCGCCGCTCTTGGCCGAGCTGGCGACGGTCGAGGAACGAGGAGGTCGCGCGATCCTCCTCCTCAACCGACGCGGCGTCTCGGGGGCGATCCACTGCCGCGCGTGCGGCGTCTCGCGGCGCTGCCGAAGCTGCGACGTCGCGCTCACCCTGCACGGCGACGAGCGTCTCCACTGTCACCACTGCGGCTTCTCGGAACCGCTTCCGGAGGCCTGCCCGGAGTGTGGCTCGGTCGAGCTCGCGCGGATCGGCGCAGGAACTCAGCGACTGGAGGCCGAGCTCGCACGTCGGCTTCCCGGGCTCGAGCGGATTCGTCTCGACGCGGACACCGCAGCGCGTCCAGGTGCGCTTCGTGAGGCACTCGAACGCTTCGGGAATGCCCGTGCGGCCGCGCTCATCGGCACGCAGATGGTGGCGAAGGGCCACCACTTTCCCGGCGTCGCGGTCGCCGCGGTGGTGGACGCCGACACCGGGCTCGCCTTTCCCGACTTCCGGGCAGAGGAGCGCACCTTCCAGCTCGTGACGCAACTCGCCGGCCGGAGCGGGCGCGACGCGCCCGGTGTCGTCGTCGTCCAGAGCTTCCAGCCCGATGTAATGCCCCTCACCTTCGCGGCTCGCCACGACGTCGCCGGATTCCTCGCCCAGGAGCTCGTCCGTCGCGAGGAGCTCGGATACCCACCTTTTCGCAATCTTGTTTCACTCGTCGTTTCCGGACGTGACCGAGAGACGCCCATCCGCGTGCTTGCGGAGCTCCGGGATGCCCTTCGCATGCCGGGTGCGGAGCTCATCGGGCCGGCGCCGCTCCTCAGGCTTCGCGGCCGCTACCGCGCCCAATTGCTGGGAAAGACGGCTTCCCCGCGAGCATTCGCGTCGAGGGCCGCTGCGCTACTTGCAGCTGCGGCACCTGCCATGCGCCGCGACGGCCTGGCCGCGGTCGTGGACGTTGACCCGCAGTCGCTCTAGGGCCTTCGGGCGCCGGCCAACCGGGTCAGCACTGTCCTTTTGTGACAATTGACGCGCCCAACTCCGCGGGATAGATCAGGGTCTCATGTCCTCCCGACGAAGGAGTTGGCGATGAAACGACTCACGCTCGTCCTCATGCTCTCGCTCGTTTTCTGCGCCAGTGCTTGGGCAGGCACGACGACGTATGCCGGTAACTCGTACTGGCCGGCGGGTAACGCAGCCTCGACTTCCTTCGGCCCTGGTTGGTACCGAAACACCTTCTACAAGACGGCGAGCTTCGACACGACGTTGACGTTCATCGACAACGTCTCGTACAGCTGGCACTCGACGGTACGAAGCTGGGCGACGTTCGTCGAGACGCACTGGCTCTCGTCGGCCGTGAAGAAGGCCTATTGCCGCGCTAACACAACGGGCCCCTCGTGGGCCTCCTGCACGGCCAACAACTAGCGAGGAGGCACCGCAATGCTCAGGATGAAACGAAAACGAAACTGGATCGCGGTCGTCGGCGCCGTCGTGGCCGGAGGCGTCTTCGCAGGTGCGGTAATTGCAGCGCAACTCGACGAGCGCGGGATCCCGCAAGACCTCGAAGCGTCGCTCCGTAGCGATCCGCTGGTGCAGGTGGCCGACATTCCCGCTGACGGCGGTCTCGGCCGGCGTGGAGTCTTCGTACAGCAGACCTCGGCTGGGTTTCTCTGTCTCTGGGATGCTCCGAACGCCAGCTCCCGCGCGAGGCAGGGAGGCTGTAACGACACGGACGATCCGTTTGGTGGTCGCGAGCTCTTTCTGAGTCTCGCCTATGACGGCGGGCCTGCGGTCGCGGATGTCAGGGACGCCAGATTGATCGGTCTCGCGTCGACCGAAGTTCCAGAGGTGGCCGTGCTCATGAGCGATGGGTCGCGACGCAAGGTGAATCTCCGCAAGGCGTCGATCGGCGATGACAGCTACCAGGCCTTCGGCTACCGGTTCAAGAGCTCGGACTTGCGGAGGGGGATCGCGCCGACGGCTGTGCTCGCTCTGAACGATGCCGGGGAGGAGGTCGATCGGCAGCCGACCGGGTTTGCGGGGTGATGAGCAGCGCCCGAGGGCTAGACTCGCCGCGGTGCCAGATCACGACCACGACCACGATGCCGACCACATCCACGGGCAGGTGCTGGAGCAGGAGCCGGCCGAGACCGAGGAGGAGCTCGAGCGTAAAGCCCGGCGGCTGATCGCGCTCTCACGGATTCGCCAATACGGCGATCCGGCGCTGCGGATGAAGGCGAGGTCGGTCGAGAGGTTCGACGACGACCTCCGACGACTCGTCGAGCGCATGACCGAGCTCATGCACGAAGCGCAAGGAGTCGGGCTGGCGGCAACGCAGATCGGGGTCCTTCGTCGCGTCTTCGTCTTCGTCGACGCCGGGGAGGATCGAGTCCTCGTGAACCCGACGATCGCGACCGCGTCTACGACTAGCGCGATCGACGACGAGGGGTGCCTGTCGCTGCGCGAGATTCTCGTTCCCGTCGAGCGGCAGGTCGCGGTGACCCTCGAAGGGCTCGACGAGAAGGGAGAGCCGGTCCGCCTCGAGCTCGAGGAGCCTGCGGCCCGGATCGTGCAGCACGAGCTCGATCACCTCGACGGCGTGCTCATCCTCGATCGCACCGACGACGAGTCCCGGCGAACCGCGCTCGCCAAGCTCAGGCCGCAGCCCGTGCTCGGCGCACGGTGAGATCGCTCGCTTGCGGCTCGCTCTCGCCGGGAATAAGCCCATCGGATACCATGTTTCCCCCGAAGCCCCCTTCTTGTTTGAGAG
>JACCWU010000123.1 GCA_013697465.1 Actinomycetota bacterium
CTCTATTTCGACGAGCTCTACGACGCGCTCTTCTACCGGCCGGCGGCCGCGCTTTCGCGCGTGCTGCGGCAGAGGGTCGAGGAGCCTCTGATCGAGCGGTCCCTGGACGAGATCGGCTCGGGCGCGCTCCAGGCCGGCGGAGGGGTGGCCCGCGCCCAGTCCGGGCTCTTGCGCACGTACGCGTTTGCGATCGCTCTCTCCGTGGCGGTTCTCGTCGTCGTCTTCGTGACGGTTCGGTGACTGGCCCGCGTTGCTGACGACCGCGCTCATCGTTTTCCCGCTCGCCGGCGCGATCCTCGTCGCTGCTCTCCCGCTCCCACGGACGGCGACCGCGGGGCTCTCGCTCCTCGTCGCGCTGTTCGAGGTGGCGCTCTGGATCGTTTGCCTGCTGCGCTTCGAGTTCGAGGGCGCTGGGCTGCAGCTCGGGACCTCTCGAGAATGGGTCGAGAGCCTCGGCATCTCCTACTCGGTCGGGTTCTTCAGCTTCTCGTTCTGGCTGGCCGGCGCGACGGTGATCGTGAGCGCGGCAGCGATCGGCTACGCGGTGTGGGTCGGACGCGACCGGCCGCGCGCCTACCACGCGCTCATGCTGTTCCTGACAGGCGCCGTCGTCGCCACCTTCGCGGCGCAGGACCTCCTCCTCTTCTACGTCTCGTTCGAGGCGATGCTGATCCCGCTCTACATCCTCGTGGGCGTGTGGGGCGGCTCGCGCCGGAGCGTCGCCACGTTCCGCTTCGTCGTCTACACAATGGCCGGCTCGCTCCTCATGCTCGCCTCGGTCGTCGCCTTCGGGGTGACCCAGGGAACGTTCTCGCTGCTCGAGTCGGGCACGAGCGACAACGTGTGGATCTACCTCGGCTTCGCCGTCGCATTCGCGATCAAGGCGCCCCTCTTCCCGCTCCACGGCTGGCTGCCACTCGCGTACCGGGAGGCGCCGGTGGAGGTCACAGCGGTCCTTTCCGGCATCGTGTCGAAGACCGCGATCTACGGGTTCCTGCGCATCGGTATTGCCAAGTTCCCGGAGCCGACGGACGACCTCGCGGGAGTCGTGCTCGTGCTCGCGGCGGCCGGGCTCGTCTACGGATCGGTCATGGCCTTCCGCGCGCCGGACCTGCGGGGGATCGTCGCGTACTCCTCCATGGCGCAGATGGGCTTGATCACGCTCGGGGTGTTCGCGCTGAACGGCGGCGGCATCACCGGCGCCGTGCTCCAGTCCGTGAACCACGCGCTCGTCTCCGCGAGCATGTTCCTGCTCGTGGGCATGGTCGAGCGGCGCTGCGGAACCGGTGATGTCGCGGCCATCGGAGGGATGGCGCGCGGCCGTCCCATTCTCGCCACCGTGGTCCTGACCGCCGGGATGATCACGCTCGCCGTTCCCGGCTCGACGACGTTCGCCGGGGAGTTCCTGATCATGACGGGCGTCTACGGCCAGGGCTGGGGCTATACGGCGGTCGTCGCGCTCGCCATTGTGCTCGCCGCGATGTACACGCTGCGGCTGATCTCCGCCGTCTTGCACGGACGGCAGGGCGCCTCCGTGAGCGACGAGGCCCTCGACCTGCGGCCCGGCGAGCTGAGCCTCGTCCTCCCGCTCGTTCTCTGCCTGCTTGCGCTCTCGGCCTGGCCGGCCGCAATCAGCGACCGCACGCTCGACACGCGCGACTACGTGGCGTTCTTCTCGCCGAACGAGGCGCCGTGATCGAGACGCCGAGCGTCGACTGGCTCGCTCTGTCGCCCACCCTGGCGCTGCTCGGAGCCTCCGGCGTTGCGCTGCTCTCCGCGGTGCTGGTGCCTCAGTGGATGCGGCGCGGCGCGGCGGCGGGAGTGGCTCTCGCCGGCTTCGCGCTCGCGGCCGTGCTCGCCGGCATGGTGTTCGAGCAGACGCCCTCCCCTGATGTGCTCCTCGCCGAGTCGATGGTCCGCGACCGGCTCTCGGCGCTCGCGCAGGCGATCCTCGCGATCACGGGTGCTGCGGTCGTGCTCGCCTCGTTCTCCGAGAAACGCCGGAACGTGGGCGAGTACTACGCGCTCCTCACCGCCGCCGGCGCGGGGATGGTGTTCTTCGTCGGCGCGGAGAACCTCATGACGCTCTTTCTCGGGCTCGAGTGGTTCTCGCTCTGCCTGTACATCCTCGTCGCGATCGACACCGAGCGGGAGACCGGGCTCGAGGCGAGTCTCAAGTACCTGATCGTCGGCGGCTTCGGCTCGGCGATCCTGCTCTTCGGGTCGGCGCTCGTCTACGGGGCCACCGGCGAGCTCGGCTTCTCGCAGATCGCCGAGGTGGGCACGGGCGACGACGCGTTCCTCCTCGCGGGGCTCGCGATGATCCTTGCCGGGCTCGCGTTCAAGGTCTCCGCGGCGCCGTTCCACATGTGGACGCCTGACGTGTACCAGGGCGCCCCAACGTCGGTGACGGCTTTCATGGCCGCGGCGACGAAGACCGCGGCGATGGTGGCAACTTTCCGGATCCTCGTCACGGCGTTCCCGGACGAGAGCGAGCTCTGGACGATCGCCGTGGCGGTGATCGCATGTGTCTCGCTCGCGTGGGGGAACCTCGCAGCCCTCGCACAGCGCGATCTCAAGCGGCTCCTTGCGTACTCGTCGATCTCTCACGCCGGCTTCCTGCTGATCGCGATCTCGGCCGCGAGCGAGCGCGGTGGGGAAGCTCTCCTCTACTACCTCGTCCCGTACTCGGCGATGTCCGTCGGCGCGTTCGCCGTCGTCGCCGTCCGAGAGCGCGAGCTCGGCAGGCCGGCCGCGCTCGACGATCTCGCTGGCATGGGCTGGGAGCGGCCGTTCTACGGCATCGCGTTGTGGCTGTTCATGCTCGGCTTCGCGGGATTCCCACTCACGGGAGGGTTCTTCGGGAAGCTCTTCGTGTTCTCGGCGGCCTACGACGCGGGCGACTGGTGGCTCGTCCTCGTGGGCGTCGCCGCGACCGCGGTGTCCCTCGGCTACTACCTCAACGTCGTCCGCTGGCTGTACATCCGCACCGCGCCCGACACGCGCCTCGTCGCAGTCGGCGGATCTCCGTCGCGTGACCTCGTGCTGGGGACGGCGGTCGGGCTGGCGGCGGCTGTCACCGTGGGATCGTTCGTGTTCGCCCAGCCCATCCTCGACCTCGCATCCGACGCCGCGCAGTCCCTCCCGTTCTAGCTCCGAGTGGCGCCTTCCTCGCGTCCTGCGCATGATCTCGCCGTGCGCACCGACCTCCCCGCAGGAACGGTCACGTTTCTCTTCACCGACATCGAGAGGTCGACGAAGGCTCTCGAAGAGCTCGGTGTCGAGAGCTACGCCGCGGCGCTCGCCGAGCACCGGCGGATCGTGCGCGACGCATGCACGGAGCGAGGCGGAGCCGAGGTCGACACCCAGGGTGACGCGTTCTTCTTCGCCTTCCCCACCGCCCCGGGCGCGCTCCACGCGTCCCGTGCGATCGTCGAGGGGCTGAGCACCGGCCGGCTGCAGGTCCGAATCGGCCTCCACACCGGTACTCCCCTTCTGGCTGAGGAGGGGTACGTCGGGCCGGACGTCCACCGCGCGGCTCGCATCGCCGCCGCCGGTCATGGCGGTCAGGTACTCGTCTCTGCCGCGACGGCGGCGCTGGTTGCGCCAGTTGGCTCAGAGCCACAGGCGTTGCGTCTGCGCGACCTGGGCGAGCACCGTTTCAAGGATCTGGCAGCCTCCGAGCGCGTCTTCCAGCTCGGCGAGGGCGAGTTCCCGCCGCTCAAGAGCCTCTACCGGACGAACCTGCCGGTGCCCACGACGGCGATGGTCGGGCGGCAACTCGAGCTTGCGGAGATCGTCGAGCTCTTGCAGAGAGATGACCTCGGGCTTCTTACTCTCAGCGGTCCCGGTGGCACCGGTAAGACGCGACTCGCGATCCAGTCGGCGGCCGAGGCATCCGACTCCTATCCCGACGGCGTCTGGTGGGTCGCGCTTGCTCCATTGCGCGACCCCGCCCTGCTCGTCTCCTCGCTCGCCGACGCACTCCAGGTCGAGGAGCAACCTGGACGCCCGCTTGTAGACAGCGTGGCGGAACGGCTCGACGGAAGACGGGCCCTCCTCCTGCTCGACAACGCCGAGCATCTGCTGCCTGCCGTCGCCCACGAGATCGCGCGGCTCCGCGACGTCGCGGGGCCGACGATCCTCGTAACGAGCCGCGAGCGACTCCAGCTGCAGGGCGAGCACGTGTATGCGGTTCCACCGCTCGCGGATGAAGAAGGCGTCGAGCTCTTCGTGACCCGCGCCGGCGCCCTCGAGCGCGCCGTGCACGCGTCTTCTGCCGTCGCGGAGCTCTGTTCACGACTGGACAACCTGCCGCTCGCACTCGAGCTTGCGGCCGCGCGCACCGTCGTCTTCTCACCGGAGCAGCTGCTCGAGCGGCTGTCGCAGCGACTCGACCTGCTCAAGGCCGGCCGCGATGCCGACCCGCGCCAGCAGACGCTGCGGGCGACGATCGAGTGGTCGTACGACCTGCTCGACGACCGCGAGCAGAAGCTCTTCCGAGCACTGTCGGTCTTCGCGGGTGGCTGTACGTACGAATCCGCCGAGGCAGTGTGCACCGCCGACCCCGACACGCTCCAGTCGCTGCTCGACAAGAGCCTCCTCCGTCGCCGGACGGGTGAACGGGGCCCTCGCTACTGGATGCTCGAGACGATCAGTGAGCTCGCGGCCGAGAAGCTGGTTCTGGAGGGCGAGGCGCAGGCAGCTCGCGAGCTGCACGGCGAACACTTCCTGGCCGTCGCCCGCTCGGCCAACCTCGACGCGGAGGCGAACGGGCAGATGCGCCACGACCTCGTCATTCCCGAGCGCGACAACATGCGCACGGCGCTCGCCTGGGCGCTCGAGAACGATGACCCCGAGTTCGGACTGGAGCTCTTCGTCGCACTCGAGAACTACTGGGCGACCTCGAGCCCGCAGGAGGGCGCAGACTGGGGCGCCGCGCTCCTCGATCGGAGCTCGAACGTGGCCGACAGCCTCCTCGTCCGCGGGCTGCGTGTCAAAGGCGGCATGGAGCGGGTACTCGGGGATGTCCAGATTGCCGCGGGCTACTGGGAGCGGGCACTGACGCTTGCACGCGCACTGGGCGAGGCGAAGGCCGTCGCCGTGCTCGAGAACCGGCTGTCGGACGTCCTGAGGCTGCGCGGGGACCTCTCGGGAGCTCGCGCGCTCGCGACGCAGAGCCTCGCAGGTTTTCGCCAGATCGGATTTGGGAGAGGCGAAGCGCAGGCGCTGGCGTCGCTTGCGGACACCGCGCGCGCAGAGGGCGACCTCGAGGGTGCGCTACCGCTGTTGCGGGAAGCGGCGCGCATCTGTGAGGAGGTCGGCTTCTACTGGTGGCAGGCAGGGGCGCTCGCGAGGATCGGAGCCGTGTCGGTCGAGCTCGGCCGGCTCGACGACGCTCGCGAGAGCACCCGGCACGCGCTCGCGCTGTCGCGCCGCATGCGTGACCGCAAGGGCATCGTCTACGAGCTCGCGCTCCTGGCGGAAATCGCCGCGAAGACCGGGCAGGATCATCGCGCCGGCCTCCTCTGGGGAGCGGCGGAAGCGGAGAGGGAGCGGGCGCCGGCAGGTCGTTGGCTCCACGGCGCCGTGG
>JACCWU010000129.1 GCA_013697465.1 Actinomycetota bacterium
TGACCGGAGAGCTCCAGAGCCAGCCTCCGCTCGGGGTCGCCGAGATCACGTTCCCGTGCCGGTCGGCGATGTCGAGGTGAACCGTGCCGCGGCTCGGCTCGCCCGATCCCGGTGTCGAGACGACGTCGTGCAGGCGCGGCAGCCGACCGTAGCCTGGGCGGTACTCCTCCGATGCCTCGTCGCCGACGAGCGCCCGCCGTTCGTCCGCGTACTCAGGCGAGAGCAGGATGTCGAGCCGCAGATCACTTGCAGCCGGGGCGTCGCCGTAGAGCGCATCGCGGTCGGCAAAGGCGAGCTTGGCGCACTCGGTGACGACGTGGACGAACTCGGCCTCCGAGAGCTCTCCGAGGTCGTACCCCTGCAGCAAGGCGAGCTGCTGGAGACCCACGGGGCCTGCGGCCCACGGCAGCGTCTTGCAGACGGTCAGGTCACGGTAGTCGAACGTCGCGACCGGCTCGAGCGTCGCCTCCCACGCCGCGAGATCGTCCCCGGCGAGCAGGCCGCCCTCCGCGGAGGAGAAACGGTCGATCTCCTCGGCGACGAAGCCCTCGTAGAAGAGCGCACGCGCCTTCTCGATCTCCTCCTCGCGCGAGCCGCCGCGGCTCTCCTCCACGATCCGCCTGTAGGTCGCCGCCAGCGCCACGTTCCGGAAGAGCGATCCGACCTCGGGCGGCGGCAGGTAGAGGTCGCGCGAGCCGGGCCACGACTCGAGAAGCTCGGTCGTCTTGTCGATGGTCGCCCGGATGCCTGCGACAAGCGGGTACCCGCGCTCCGCGTAGCCGATCGCGTGCTCGAGCACGTCCTCGAGGCGCCAGGTCCCGAAGTCACGGAGGAGCAGCAGCCAGCCGCCGAACGCGCCCGGTACGCACGCCGCGAGGACGCCCGTTCCCGGGATGAGCTCGTGACCGAGCTCGTGGAAGCGCCCGATCGTCGCGGCTGCGGGCGCCACTCCCTGCCCGCAGAGTGCGAGCGGCTTGCCTGCCTCGACCGACCAGAAGACCGCGGGCACCTCGCCTCCGGGGCCGTTCAGATGCGGCTCGACGACCTGGAGCACGAAGCCGGTGGCGACCGCCGCGTCGAAGGCGTTTCCGCCCCGCTCGAGAACGGCCATTCCGGTTTGCGAGGCGAGCCAGTGGGTGGACGCAACCATCCCGAAGGTGCCGCGCAGCTCGGGGCGCGTGGTGAAGGTCACTGGGTCAACTCTACGGGTGTGCCCGAGGCGCACGACCCGCGTAGGCTTCGTACGTGCCGGATTGCCCCCGTTGCGGCCACGAGAATCCCGATTCCGCGAAGTTCTGCAACGCCTGCGGAGCACCCCTCGCCGCCGCTCCCGCGGGCAGCGCCGAGGAGCGACGCGTCGTCTCGGTCGTGTTCGTCGATCTCGTGGGGTTCACGGCCCGCTCCGAGCAGCTCGACCCTGAGGACGTGCGTGCGTTCCTCACGCCGTACTACGAGCGCGTGCGGGCCGAGCTCGAGCGCTTCGGAGGCGGGGTGGAGAAGTTCATCGGCGATGCGGTCATGGGCGTCTTCGGCGCACCCGTCGCTTTCGGCGACGACCACGAGCGCGCGGTGCGCGCTGCACTCGCGATCCGCGACTGGGCCGGCGAGGACGCGCTCCAGGTGCGCATCGCCGTCAACACTGGAGAAGCCATCGTCGACCTCGAGGCGCGGCTCGACCAGGGTCAAGCAATGATCGCAGGTGACGTGGTCAATACCGCGGCTCGCCTGCAGACGGCGGCACCCGTGGGCTCCGTTCTCGTCGGCCCGGAGACCTACGCCGGCACGCGAACGTCGATCGAGTACCAGCCTGGGTTCCAGCCGGTCGAGGCCAAGGGAAAAGCCGAGCCCGTCCAGGCCTGGCTTGCCCTTCGTGCGATAACCGCGGCGGGAGAGCGCGCTCTGACACCGATTCCGATGATCGGGCGGGAACGGGAGCTCGAAGTGCTGCGGGGAATCTGGGATCGCGTAGTCGCTGAGAAGCGACCACACCTCGTTACCGTCTTCGGCCCGTCGGGGATCGGCAAGTCGCGGCTCGCACTCGAGCTCATGGAGTACGTCGGCGCTCAGGACTGCCGAGTGCTCCGCGGACGCTCGACGCCGTACGGCTCGTCGAGCCCGTACGGGGCCTTCGCCCAGCATGTGAAGCAGATAGCCAAGGTCTACGACAGCGACGAGCTTTCTGCCGCGCACTCGAAGCTGTCGACAGCGGTCGCCGACCTCGTCGGAACGGACGAGTCTGCGGAGCACACGCGCAACCTGTCTCTCCTCATGGGGCTCGACGACGAAGGCGAAGCGTCGGATCGCGAGACGCTCTTCTTCTCGGCGCGACTTTTCGTCGAGTCACTCGGAGCCGAGGGCCCGACCCTCTTGCTCTTCGAAGACATCCACTGGGCCGAAGCGAGCCTCCTCGACCTGATCGAGACCCTCGCCGCCCGCGTGCGCGAGGTACCCGTGCTGTTGCTCGCTCTCGCGCGTCCCGAGCTGCTCAACGACCGCCCCGGCTGGGGCGGGGGGCTTCCGGCCTACACCGCACTTCCGCTCGAGCGGCTCACGGAAGGCTCGTCACACGAGTTGGCGCAGCTGCTCCTCTCGCGGCTTGAGGCAGCCGGGAGCCGCACGGACACGATCGTGGAGACCGCCGAAGGCAACCCGTTGTTCATCGAGGAGCTCGCGGCCTCCGTCGCGGAGAGGTCGACGGTCGACGCCGGGCGGCTTCCGACCAGCGTTCAGGCGATCGTCGCTGCACGACTGGACGCCCTTCCTCCCGATGAACGCAGTGTCCTCGCCGACGCCTCCGTCGTCGGACGAATTTTCTGGCGCGGCGCGGTGTCGCGCATGTCGCCGCGGCCCGAGCTGTCCGAGCTCCTCGGCTCCTTGGAGGCTCGTGATTTCGTACGTCGGGAGGCCGTGTCCCGGATCAGCGGCGACCAGCAGTACGCCTTCAAGCACGCCGTCCTCCGTGACGTCGCCTACCAGCGGCTCCCGCGCGCCCGGCGGAGGGAGCGTCATGCAGTTGTCGCCGAGTTTCTCGAGGATACGACCGGCGCCGTCGGTCAGTCAAACGAGGCGATCGCGCACCACTGGCGCGAGGCTGGCGAACACGAGCGGGCCGTCGATTGCCTGCTCGTCGCAGCCGAGCAGGCCGGTCGCGGCTGGGCGAAGGAGCACGCGGTCACGCTCTACCGTACTGCGCTCGATCTCATCCCCGTAGACGACGAAGAACAGCGCCGCCACGTCAAGCGCCGTCTGGCGGTCGCCCTGCAGGCGCTGTTCCATATCCCTGACGCGGAGGGCCTCCGTCCGGGCTAAGGGGACTGGCTCTAGCCCGGATCTTCGGTCAGCGGGAAGTCGTCCGGCGTTACGTCCCCGGCGATCTCGTAGATCACCTCGATGAAGTGGTCGCCAAGCTTCCGCGAGTGCTCCAGGACCATCTCCTCGTTCGGCGCCGAGTAGACGCAGAACGATTTCGGAATCCCTTCGCTGTCCAGGACGACGTGGCTGTGCTCCCACACGATCTCGGGAAAGTGGTAATGCCCGACGGCCTTCGAGCGGGTGGCGACGGTGGGCAGGGTGTCCAGATCGACCGTGTAGGTCCTCTCGACCAGGTATCTCGGCATGGGCAGATCCTACAACAGCGCCCTGCTGCGGACAATCGCGGTGGGAAGACTTATTCCGGCGAGATGTTCCAGTTCACCCGGAAGAGGTTGTCGGGGTCGTACTTGCGCTTGAGCTCCACGAGCCGGTCGTAGTTCCCACGGTACGTCGAGCGCACCCGGTCATGACCTTCGTCGTCCATCAGCATGTTCACGTAGCCGCCGCCCATGGAGAACGGATGGAGCCCGTCCCAGTAGTCGCGAGCCCACTCCTTGGCCGGGGCTACTTGTGCCGGGTCCGGATCCACGCCGACGATGACCTGCACCCACCCCGCGTCCCGGTAGCTGAAGGCCGTCGCCTCGTTCGCGACTCGCGCCGCCTTCCCGCCGACCGGGTACAGGTGCATCGTGGACTTGAGCGTCGGTAGCCGCGCGGCGAAATCCGCGTGGATCGCGACCGCCTCGTCCGGGATCTCGGCCACGTAGTCCGAGCGCCAGTACCACTGGTCGCCCGGCGGATAGAGGCCGTCGAAGGCCGAGTTGAGCGCCGGAAACGGCATCTCCTGGAGGCCGGGGAGATCGGGCGCGAGCTCCCGAACGGGCCCGAACACCTCGTCGGCCTCCTTCGGGTCGCCCGTATAGCACCAGACGACCCCGCACATCTTCTGGAAGTGGAACTGCTCGGGAAAGGGCGGCGCCGGCGGGATCGTGTGGAACGCGAAGAAGCCGTTCAGCTCCTCCGTGGCGTTCGGCAGGAACTCGCGGTACCAGGAGAGGATCTCCGCGGCGCGATCGAGCGACCAGAATGTCGGGCCGCCGACGATCGTGGAGACGTGGCTCAGGCGGAATGTGAACGAGGTGACGACGCCGAAGTTGCCGCCGCCGCCGCGGAGCGCCCAGAAGAGGTCGTCGTTACGATCCTCGCTCGCCGTGACGAAGCTGCCGTCGGCAAGGACGACGTCTGCCGCCACGAGGTTGTCGATCGAGAGGCCGAGGGTTCGCGTCAGGTTGCCGACGCCGCCGCCGAGCGTCAGACCTCCGACGCCGGTCGTCGAGATGATCCCGAACGGAGCTGCGAGCCCAAACGCGTGCGTTGCATGATCGACCTCCCCGAGCACGGTGCCGCCGAGCACCCGCGCCAAACGCTCGCCGGGATCGACGAGCACGCCGCGCATAAGGGACAGGTCGATAACGAGCCCATCCTCGACGCTCCCGTGACCGGCGCCGCTGTGTCCACCGCCGCGGACGGCAACCCCGAGGCCGCTCTCCCGACCGAAGCGGACGGCCTCGATGACGTCGGCGACATCCACGCAGCGCGCGATCAGGCGGGGCCGCTTGTCGATCATCGCGTTGTAGAGCGCGCGAGCCTCGTCGTACTCGGGATGGCTCGCGTCGAGAACGTCGCCGCGAATGGCGCCGGCAAGATCCGGAGGTAGGGTCGCTTCTGTCATCTGGTCCCCCGTCGTGGCGAATCGACCCTAAGCGACCGTCGCCTCTGAGGCAAGCGAGGCCGAGTAGCTGCATGTACGCGGCGGCCCTCGCTTAGCGGCGCAACAACGCACGCGCGGGGGAGTCGCTTATGCGGACTCTTCGGCGAGCTCGTCGAGCTCGTCGGGCATCCCGCCGCCGCTCGTAAGGAGCGTCGGCTTCAGGTGCTTCGCAATCGTCTCCTTCGTGATCACGCACTTGGTGACATCCGTGCGCGACGGGAGCTCGAACATGACGTCGAGGAGCGCGGACTCGATGATCGAGCGGAGCCCGCGGGCACCCGTCTCCCGCTCGAGCGCCCAATCGGAGATCTCCCAGAGCGCGTCTTCGGTGAACACGAGCTCGATCGAGTCGTAGCCGAAGAAGCGCTGGTACTGCTTCGTGAGCGCGTTCTTGGGCTCCGTGAGGATGGCGACGAGATCCTCTCGGCGAAGCTGGTGCACTGCCGAGATGACCGGGAGCCGGCCGACGAACTCGGGGATGAGGCCGAACGACATCAGGTCCTCCGGCATCACGCCCGCGAGGATCTCAGCGCTCTCCTCCGAGTTCTTCGAGCGCACGTCGGCGCCGAAGCCGACCGCGTTCTTTCCGAGCCGATGCTCGATGATCTTGTCGAGGCCGGCGAACGCGCCGCCACAGATGAAGAGGATGTTCGTCGTGTCGATGGAGAGGAACTCCTGGTGCGGGTGCTTGCGCCCGCCCTGCGGCGGCACGGAGGCGACGGTGCCCTCGAGGATCTTGAGCAGCGCCTGCTGCACCCCCTCGCCCGAGACGTCGCGCGTGATCGACGGGTTGTCCGCCTTGCGCGCGATCTTGTCCACCTCGTCGATGTAGATGATCCCCGTCTCCGCCTTCTTGATGTCGAAATCGGCGGCCTGGATCAGCTTCAGGAGGATGTTCTCGACATCCTCGCCGACGTAGCCCGCCTCCGTCAACGCCGTCGCGTCGGCGATCGCGAACGGCACGTTGAGGATGCGCGCGAGTGTCTGCGCGAGGAGGGTCTTCCCGCAGCCGGTCGGCCCGAGGAGCAGGATGTTCGACTTCTGGAGCTCGACCTCCGAGTCGTCGAGGCCCATGCGGACACGCTTGTAGTGGTTGTAGACCGCGACCGCGAGCGTCCGCTTCGACTCCTCCTGCGAGATCACGTAGTCGTTGAGGACGGAGTAGATGTCGAGCGGCTTGGGAAGGTTGTCGAGGTCGAGCTGGGCCGGGCTCGTCAGCTCCTCGTCGATGATCTCGTTACAGAGATCGATGCACTCGTCGCAGATGTAGACGCCCGGACCGGCAATGAGCTTCTTGACCTGTCGCTGGGACTTGCCGCAGAAGCTACACAGGAGCTGCTCGTTACCCTCGCTCGCTCGAGCCACGTGTCTCCTTTTACTCCGTTTTCACTCGCTCGGCTAGGCCAGGTTGCGGTGATCGAGGACCTGGTCCACCAACCCGTACTCCCTGGCCTCTTCCGAGGTCATGTAGAAGTCGCGGTCCATATCGCGCTTGAGCGTCTCGAAGTCCTGGCCCGTGTGCTCCGCCATGATCTCCTCGATTCTCCTCTTCAGCGCGATCGTCTCACGCGCGTGGATCTCGATGTCCGCTGCCTGTCCTTGGTATCCACCCCACACCTGGTGGATGAGGATCTTCGAGTTCGGCAGCGCCAGCCGCTTCCCTTTCGCCCCTCCTGCGAGAAGGAGCGCGCCCATGCTCATCGCGACGCCGACGCAGATCGTCGAGACGTCCGGCTTGATGTACTGCATCGTGTCGTAGATCGCGAGCCCGGAGTAGACGTTCCCTCCCGGTGAGTTGAGATAGACGCGGATGTCCTTGTCGGGGTCCTCCGACTCGAGGTGGAGGAGCTGCGCGATCACGAGGTTCGCGATCTGGTCGTCGATCGGTGTTCCGAGGAAGATGATCCGCTCGTTCAACAGGCGCGAGTAGATGTCGAACGAGCGCTCGCCGCGCGAGGTCTGCTCGATCACCATCGGAATCAGAGGGCTCATGCCATCTCCCTCCCTTCGGTCGGGAAATGGCTAGACGGGTTCATGCTGGTCGTGTCTCTCATCTCTCCTCGTCTCTCTAACCATCCTGCGAAGCAGGATGGCCTGGGGTCCACAACTTCGTGTCGCTCGCGGCTTTTTCCTTGTCCTTGTCGGGGGTCCAGAGCTTCTCTCGGGCTTCGGCGAGATCCGGCGCGATCGGCTTGACGTCGGCCACGAGGCGGTCGAGCGCTGCGCGCAGGCGGAGGTCGTCGCGGACCGACTCCTGCTGGCCGTGCGCCCACACGTCCTCGATGAGACCGTCGGCACTCTCGTCCGCGCTCTCAGCCTCCTCACGCAGGTACGCCTTCACGTCCTCGTCCGAGATCTCGATGCCCGCCCGCTGTGCGAGCGCCTCGAGCGCGAGCTCGCGGGCGATGGAGACGGCCGCCTCCAGGATCATCTGGCGCTGGAGGTCTTCCCCGCTCGTCCCGCTGACCTGAAGGTAGCTCTCGAGCGAGATCCCGCGGCGCTCCAGGGAGCGGACGAACCCGGTCAGAAGATCGGCAGCGCGCGATTGGACCAGCGGGAGCGCAGGCTGAACTTTCGACGTCTTGACAAGCTCGTCGACCGCCGCCATGCGAAACGCCGCGTCGATCTCCGCGTCGAGCTGCTCGCGGAACGTGGACTCGACCGACGCGCGCAGCTCGGCGAGCGTGTCGAACTCGCTCGCGGCGCGCGCGAGCTCGTCGTCGACCGCGGGCAGGACCTTCTCGTTCACCTCGAGCAAGGTCACCCCGATCGTGCCCGAAATCCCGTCCGGGCGCTGGTAGGCGATTTCCTTCGTCTCGCCGGGAGAGGCTCCCACGATCTGCTGCTCGAGCTCCGGCGCGAGCTGGCCGGTCCCGAGCTCGACGACGGTGTCGCGCTGCGCCTCGCCCGCCGAGTCGGCGAGGTCGATCACGACGGTGTCGCCGATGCGTGCGGGACGGCTCTCCGCGGGCGTCAGCTCGGCGATCGACTCGCGGAGCGCCTCGATCTCGGCGTCGATGGCGTCCTGCGGCACCTCCACCTCGGAGCGAGCGACCTCGAGGGTCGTCCAGTCCACGATCTCGGGAGTCGGTTGCACCTCGACCGTCGCCGAGAACGTCCAGGGCTCGTCGGCCGTGCTCGGAAGCTCGAACTCGAACTGGGGATCTGTGACGGGGCGTACGCGATTTCTCGATGCGGCGCTCCAGAACCAGCCCCCGATGTGGCTGTCGACGGCCTCGGCGTAGATGCGGTCCTTGCCGAGCCGGGAGATCAGCACGGGCTGCGGAATCTTTCCCTTGCGGAAGCCGGGCAGCTTGACACTCTCTGCGAGATCCGAGACGGCGTGCTCCACGGCGTGCTTGACCTGAGCGGGAGGCACCTCGACCGTCAGGCGGACGCGGTTCTCGCCGAGCTCTTCGACGTTTGCGGTGCTCACGGAGCCATTCAACCAGCCTGGGATAGGGTCACGCCGGTGGAGCGGTTCGACGCGGTCGTAGTCGGAGTGGGCGGTATGGGAAGCGCGGCGCTCTACCACCTCGCTCGTCGGGGGAAGCGCGTCCTCGGGATCGAGCGTTTCGACGTTCCGAACGATCTCGGCTCGTCGCACGGCGTCACCCGGATCATCCGGCTCGCGCACTTCGAGCATCCGTCGTACGTCCCTCTCGTCCGTCGCGCATACGAGCTCTGGCGCGAGCTCGAGACTGCAGCCGGGGAGCAGCTCCTGCACGTGACCGGCGCCGTGGACGCGGGCGGCGAGATCTACGACGGGTCGCTACGTTCCTGCGTCGAGTTCGACCTTCCGCACGAGCTCATCGACGGTCGCGAGCTCGGGCGGCGCTTCCCCGGATATCGACTTCCAGAGGATCTCCCCGTTCTCCTGCAGCCGGACGGCGGCTTCCTCGCCTGCGAGCGTTGCGTCGTCGCGCACGCCGACGCCGCGGTGGCGTCGGGCGCCGTGCTGCGAACCGGCGAGCGCGTGCTCGGTTGGGAGGACAAGGACGACCGCGTCGTCGTGCGCACCGACAGGCGAACCGTGGAGACGGAGCACCTGGTGCTGACAGCGGGCGCGTGGTCGCAGGAGGTCGCGCGGCTGCCGCCCGGGCTCGTGGTCGCCGAACGCCAGGTTCTCGCCTGGTTCGAGCCGCGCCGGCCCGACCTCTTTTCGCTCGGTCAGTTCCCTGTCTTCAACTTGGCCCTCGACGAGGAGCACGTGTACGGCTTTCCAATGTTCGTGGTGCCCGGTTTCAAGGTGGGCCGCTACGAGCCGGGCGGCGAGCGTGTGCGCGATCCGGACTCGCTCTCACGCGAGCCGACACCGGATGACGAAGCGGCGTTGCGGCCGTTCGTGGAGCGCTACTTCCCGGACGGGGCGGGCGCGGCGCTCACGCTCACGGTGTGTCCGTTCGAGCCGTCTCCCGACGTGGATTTCGTCCTCGACCGGCACCCGGAGAGCGAGCGTGTGGTCTTCGGCGCAGGGTTCTCCGGCCGCGGGTTCAAGTTCTGCTCCGTCGTCGGCGAGGTCCTCGCCGACCTCGCTCTCGACGGTGAAACGCGCCACGACATCGGCTTCCTCAGCCTCGGCCGCTTCGGCTGAAGAAAGGAGATGCGGGCGGGAGGACTCGAACCTCCAAGGACCGAAGCCCAACGGGACCTAAACCCGTCGCGTCTGCCAATTCCGCCACGCCCGCGGGGTCTCTCAGAATAGGCGCCTTCCCGGGCGCCCGCGCACTGTAGATGCGCAAGCCCGGAATCCGCTGAGCGCGGATTCCGGCCGCTCAAAAACCCCTAAAGGCGGCCGCTTCGCGGCCGCGCGTTGACGTCTCGTCGGCCGGTCCGCTGGGTACTAGTAGCGGCCGAGGAGTAGCGCGACCGTCTCGCGCACGCTCTCTGCGACGAGCCCGAGCAAGAACACGATGGCAAGCACGGCAGCGGCGCCGAACGTCTCCCCCGTCGCCGACAGCATGAGCAGCGCTGTGAACGAGCCGACGACGAGAAAGGCGGTCGAGATGGGCCGACGCGTGTACGTGCCGAGCCCAAGCCCGACGAGGAACGCGGCGCCAAACACCACGATCCCTAATGTCATGCGGCGGAGGGTAGGACCGCCATCGGACGGACTGGACACGCCCCTGGGTCTGGCACCTGGACATGTCCCACGGTCTGGTGCATTTGACGCGGTTCAGCGACAGATCGGGCAGCGCGCCCCGGGAGGGGTCAGACCCAGGGACGTGTCCGGTCCGGCCCCAGCGGTCATACTCGGCGCGGTGCGGGGAGACGGCAGGGAGCCGAGTCTGCGCGAGTCGCTCGGGGCGGGACGGTACGAGCTTGCCCTCTATCTCACCGCGGGCGTCGTCTACGTCGCGATCGGCGTCAACTTTCCCGAGTTCCTGTTCACGTGGATCGTCGCCGCGGGCTATCTCCTCCTCTGCGTCGTCGTGCTACCCGCGCTCGTGCGCCGCCTCCGCGG
>JACCWU010000137.1 GCA_013697465.1 Actinomycetota bacterium
CTCCTGCTCGACAACCTCGAGCAGGTCATCGAGGCGGCACCCGAGCTCTCGGCGCTCCTGCAAAGTTGCCCCAATTTGACGCTGCTCGTCACGAGCCGCGAGCTCCTGCGCATCCAGGGCGAGGTCGAGTACTCAGTGCCGCCGCTCGCCGAGCCCGAGGCTATCTCCCTGTTCTGCGAACGCTCCCAGCTCGAGCCCTCCGAGGAGATCGCCGAGCTCTGCGCTCGTCTCGACTCGCTTCCGCTCGCGGTCGAGCTCGCCGCTGCGCGCACGAAGGCGCTCACCCCCGCCCAGATCCTTGAGCGCCTCTCGCAGAGGCTCGACCTGCTCACGGGCGGTCGCGACGCCGATCCGCGCCAGCTCACTCTCAGAACTACGATCGAATGGAGCTACGAGCTCCTTTCACCTACGGAGCAACAGCTCTACGCCCGCTCATCTGTGTTCGCCGGCGGCTGCACGCTTGAGGCCGCCGAGGAGGTCGCCGAGGCCGACCTCGACACCCTCCAATCGCTTGTCGAGAAGAGCCTCGTTCGCTTCTCGAACGCGCGCTACTGGATGCTCGAGACGATCCGCGAGTTCGCGGCGGAGCGGCTCGAGGCATCGGGTGAGGCCCCGACGGTTGCAGCGATGCATGGCGGCTTCTTCGTCGAGCTCGCCAACCGGAACCCGAGGGACCCCGGTCTCGCTGATCTCCTTGAACTGGAGCGAGACAACATGCGCGGCGCGATGGCGTGGTCTCTGTCCGAGGGACGCTTCGAAGACGCGCACAGGCTCGCGATCGCGTACGGATTCCTGAGCGTCTCTCATGGACCGCTGAGCGAAGGACGATCGTGGCTCGGGGCTGTGTTGCAACACACCAGCGGGGTCCCTGCCGCTCTTCGTCAGCGAGCTCTCCAACGTGCGACAGGACTTGCGGAGCGTCAGGGCGACCTCGGTGCCGCACGGGCGTTGGCGGAGGAGAGTCTCGCGGCAGCCCGTGCAATTGGCGACCCGGAAGCGATCGGCTCAGCGCTCCTCTCTTTGGGAGTCGTTGAGGGGAGCGACGAAGACATGGATCGAGCTGAGATGTTGCACCGGGAAGCGCTCGAGGTCTTCTCGGCCAACGGCAACGATTCTCAAGTACGCATGACACTCGGCCTCCTCGGGTGGCTCGCAATCGCTCGAGGCGATTACTCGCAGGCTCAGGAGTTTTGTGAGGAAGCGCTACGCATGGCCCGGGATGCTGGCGATATGCGGAGCGCTCTTCATGCCGTCAGCAATCTCGGCCACGCTCTCGCACGTACCGGGAGGCTCGAGGAAGCGCTCGGCCTTCAGCGGGAAGCGCTCCTCATCGCCCAAGAGATTGATCCGACCGCGGTCGCGGACACCTTGATCGAGATAGCGTCGGTCGCTGTCGAACGAAGCGACTACGAACCGGCTGCCGTCCTCGCAGGCGCGTCTGCCGCTCTCCACGAAGCGACGGAATCGAAGTTCGATCGCGTGGGCCTCGTGATGTTCGAGGACGTGGTTCAGGTATCGGACGGCCAGCTCGGCTCTGACCATGCCAGGCGTCTGACTGTGCGAGGGCGGAAAATGACGTCCGAGGAATGCGTGGCGTTTGCGCTCGGCTACATAGATCATGGCCGCTGAATTCACTCATTCAGCGGTTTGAGTGCGCTCGAGGCGGCCTCGGACGAGTGACTGTCCGCCTTTGGAACTCAGCGGTGTCATGTCGGAGTACCAAACGTCGCGCTGGTTGCCCCAGGGCGGTCTTTCGGGTCAGCCATCGGCATGCAACGAGTCGCCCTGCGCGCCGAGCACGAGATCGCGCTCCCCGTCTGGCACGTGATCGCGGAGCACCGGCGCCAGCGCCTCGACGAACGTGACCCCACCCAGAGAAACCAGCTCGTGCTCGATGCCAGGGTTCACGACCACGACGTCGTCCGCGACCAGCTCGCGCGTCTCGTCGCCGATCGTCATCGTCACCGCGCCGTCGACGATCCACATCACCTGCTCCGCCGTCTCGTGCGCGTGTCGGCGGACCACCGTGCCCGGCTCATAGACAACGTGGCAGAGCATCACCTGCTCGCCGCCGATGGCGCGGAGCCCCACGCCTGGAAAGAGCTCGTGGGGCTCGACGCCGTTCCAGCTTCTGAAGGGCGAGCTCAGGCGGGGACCTCGAACCGCATCCCGCCGTTCGAGACGGAGTTCACGGAGAGCTCCTCGTCGAAGATGACGACCTTGCCCTCCCGACGAGGCTCGGCCTTCGCCTCGAGCGCCCGCAGCACGCGCTCGGGCGTGATCGGGAGCTCGGTGACCCAGACGCCGATCGCGTCATAGACGGCGGCGGCGATCGCCGGGGGCTGCGGGTTGTTCGCCATCTCGCCGATCCCCTTGGCGCCGTACGGGCCGCCCGCGGAGGGGTTCTCGATGATGATCGTGTCGACCTGGGGGAGGTCCTCCATGCCCGGGGCGAGGTAGGAGCCGAACTGGCCGCCCCGGTGCTCGACGCTCGGGTAGTACGGGTAGCAGTTCTCGAGCACGCCGAGCCCGAGGCCCTGGACGGCGCCGCCCTCGATCTGCCCCTCGACGAGCGTCGGGTTGATCGCCGTGCCGACGTCGAAGCACTGGACGAGCCGCGTCACGCGCACGTTCCCCGTCTCGTCGTCGACCTCGACCTCGGCCGCGCACGCCGCGTACGAGATCGCCGCGTGGGGCGGCAGCTCGACGCGGCCGGTCTCGGAGTCGACGATCGGAGCGTACGGGTTCAGGTGGGCACCCGTTCCCGTGATCAGCTCGCCGTGCGTCCACGTCGCGGCGACCGCGACGTCGGCAACCGAGATCTTCTTCTGCGGCGCCCCCTTCGCGACCACCTCGCCGTCCGCGACCTCGAGGTCGGCCGGGTCGATCTCGAGCTCCTTGCCGGCGATCTCGAGCAGCTTGGTCCGGGCGTTCTCGGCGGCCTTCTTCACCGCCATGCCCGCGACGAAGGTCGCCCGCGAGGCGAACGTGCCCGTGCAGACGGGCGACGAGTCGGTGTTGGAGTTGTCGTAGGTGACCCAGTCGTAGGGGACGCCGAGCGTGTCGGCGACGATCTGCGACTGGATCGTCTTCGAGCCGTTCCCGATGTCGGCCGTGCCCGAGAAGACGTCCACGCGCCCGTCCGGCTTCATCTTGATCCAGGCCTGCGACGGGTCGCCGTTCTGGTTCATCCCCGTCGGGTACTCGATCGCGGAGATCCCGCGTCCCTTGTGAATGGCCATCAGTGGTCCTCCGGGTTTCCGAGTTGTCCGACGAGATGCTCGGGCAGGAGCTCGCCTTCGCGCTTCTCGCTCGACATGGTGCGGTAGTCGGCCGGGAGCTCGTGCCCGAGCTCGTCGGCCACCGCGAGGATGGTCGGCACGGTCGAGGGGTCGGTGTAGACGATGCCGTTCGGCGACGTGTCGCCGATGCGGTTCGCGTTCTTGAGCCGGATCTCGAACGGGTCGAGGCCGAGCTCCTTGGCGATGCGGTTCATGTGGGTCTCGACCGCGAAGGACACGGACGTGACGCCGAAGCCGCGCATCGCGGTCGTCGGCACGCGGTTCGTGTAGACGACGTAGCCGTCGAACTCGAGGTTCGGGATCGTGTACGCGCCCGTGTGGTGGAAGCTGTGCTTCGTCAGGCCGTACGGCGAGAACCGCGAGTACGCGCCGGAGTCGTGGAGTGTCAGCATCTTCCGGCCGAGGATCCAGCCGTCCTTCGTCACCGCGTCCGCGATCTCCATGTGCCACGGCGCCCGGGTGGACGAGCAGAGGAACTCCTCCTCGCGCGTCCAGCGCCACTTGATCGGCTTACCGGACTTGAGCGCCAAGAGCGAGCACATCGTCTCGGTCGCGGTGTCGACCTTCCCGCCGAAGCCCCCGCCGACGGTGCCGCCGACGAACTTCAGCCGGTTGAGCGGCACCTGGAGGTGCGCCGCGACGACGCCCATCGAGAAGTAGAGCGCCTGCGTGCAGGAGTAGATCGTCAGTCGTCCGTCCGCTTCCGGCACGACCTGGCAGACCTGCGTCTCGAGGGGAACGTGCTCAATCGCCGCCGGGCGGTAGACGCCCTGGACGATCACGTCTGCCTTGTCGAAGGCCTCCTGTATGGAGCCCTTCCGGATCTGGCGGCGGTCCATCTCGTCCTCGAAGTGCGTGTACCAGTTGCCCCACTGATGCACGACCGGGGCGTCCGAGTCGAACGCCTTGCGGACGTCGAAGAGCGCGGGCTTCTCCTCGAGGTCGAGCTCGATGGCCTCGACGGCCAGCTGTGCCTTCGTCTCGTCCTCCGCCGCCACGACAGCGATCGGCTGGCCCTTGTAGCGAACCTCGTCCTTCGCGAGCAGCGGCTCGTCGGCGGGGATGCCGAGCGCCGAGAGGTGGCCGTACTCGAGGAGCGGGACGTCCTGCCAGGTGATGATCGCGTGGACGCCCTCCATCGCCTCGGCCTTGGACGTGTCGAGGCGTTTGATGTCCGCGTTGTGCGCGGGCGAGCGGAGCGCCTTGACCCAGAGCGTGCCCGGGACGCGGACGTCGTCCACAAAGGTTGTGCGCCCGGTGACGTGTGCGACACCGTCGTAGCGTGGGAGTCGTGCGCCGACGGCCTTCATGCGGGTGCCCCCGGGACCTCGACGGGCGACTCCTCGCCCGTCTGGGGCAGCCACTTCTGGCGGGAGGTGATCTCGCCGCCGGCCGCCGCGGCGACCGCGTCGATGATCTTCACGTAGCCCGTGCAGCGGCACACATGGCCGGAGAGCGTCTCCTGGATCGACTCCCTCTCTCCGCTGCCGCCGTGCTCGAGGTACGCGTGGGCGGCGATGAGCATGCCCGATGTGCAGAAGCCGCACTGCGCGGCGTAGTGCTCGTGGAACGCGGTCTGGATCGCCGAGAGCGCCTCGGGTGCCCCGAGGCCCTCGACGGTGGTGATCTCGGCGCCGTCGACCGCGGCGACCGCGAGCAGGCACGCCCGCCGCGCCTCGCCGTCGACGAGCACGGTGCACGCCCCGCAGCCGCCCTGCTGGCAGCCTGCCTTCGGGCTCGTGATGCCGAGCTCCTCGCGGAGCACGTAGAGAAGCGGCGTCAGCGGGGCGCTCTCGATCCCCCGCTCGATGCCGTTGACCGTCAGTCTCATCAGGCCTCCTGGAGCTGGGTCAGCGCCCGGCGAACGAGCACGGGCAGTGTTTGTCCTCGGTACCACGCCGAGGCGAGCGCGTCGTCTGCGAACGTCGCGTCCCCTGCGGCCGCCTCTCCCGCTGCCTGCGGGTTGTCCGCCTTCGCCTCCGCCGACGGCAGCCGTACGGCGTGCCCGGCGACGCCTGAGACAGCGAGCCGGGTGGTGCCGTCTTCCGCGCGTGCGGCGGATACCGCGAGTGCGGTGTAGTCGTGCGTGTGCGGCCGGTCGAGCGAGGCGAACGCGCCCGCCGCGGGCTCGTCGTACGAGACGTCGAGCAAGAGCTTGCCCTCGCGGTCGGCGAGGAACTCCTCGAGCGGCTGCGTCTTCTCGCCGCCGCTTCCGCCCGTGCGCACTGTCGCGCCGACCGCGAGCAGCGCTCCCTGAAGGTCGCCGCGGGGAGCCTCGGGCCCGATGCCGGCGCAGAGGTTCCCGCCGACGGTGCCCTGTGCCCGGATCTCGGAGTCGGCGACGTTCGCCGCGCAGGGGCCGATCGGGGCCGGGAGCTCGGTGAGCTCGACCACAGGGGTCGTCGCGCCGATCGTCACGCGGGAACCGTCGCGGGTGATGCCCGCGAGGCCCGCGTCCTTCAACAGGATCGCCTTCGAGGGGCGAAGCCTTCCGTACGTGATCTCCGGCAGGACGATGGTGCCCCCGGCGATCACCGTCACGCCGTCACCGTCGCCGTAGGCGGCGACGGCCTCCTCCGGCGAGGACGGTACGAGCACGTCGAGTCCGGTCATGAACCACCCTTCGGTAACTGGTCCGATTCGTCCGGTCGAGTCTAGATCGGGGCACGGGGTCCAAACAAATGACAATCGATTATCCGGCGAGCCGCCGGCCACAGCCGCTCGACTACGCTCTGCCCGTGAGCTTCCGCACGATCGACGAGCTCGAGGGCGCGCTCCGCGACGCGGACTACCTCCCCGATCGCGGGCTCGCCACGGCGCTCTTCCTCTCGCTGGCCCTCGAGAAGCCGCTCCTGCTCGAAGGCGAAGCGGGAGTGGGGAAGACCGAGGCGGCGAAGGCGCTTGCGACTGCGCTCCCCGCTCGGCTGATCAGGCTCCAGTGCTACGAGGGTCTGGACGTCTCGCACGCCGTCTACGAGTGGAACTACCCGCGGCAACTGCTGCACATCCGCGCGGCACAGGAGGGAACGGTCTCCGAGGACGAGCTGTTCGGCGCGGAGTTCCTCATCAGGCGGCCTCTCCTCGAGGCGATCGACAGCGACGAGCGGGTCGTGCTCCTGATCGACGAGGTCGACCGCGCGGACGAGGAGTTCGAGGCGTTCCTGCTCGAAGTGCTCTCGGACTTCCAGATCACGATCCCCGAGCTCGGAACGATCAAGGCGCGGCGCAAGCCGGCGGTCGTGCTCACCTCGAACCGCACGCGCGAGCTGCACGACGCGCTCAAACGCCGGACGCTCTTCCACTGGATCGGGCACCCGTCGCTCGAGCGCGAGGTCGACATCGTCCGTCTGCGCGTGCCGGGGATCCCCGAGCGTCTCGCGGCAGAGGCAGCAGGTTTCGTGCGCGGGCTTCGCGGCCTCGATCTCGCGAAGCCGCCCGGAGTCGCCGAGACGATCGACTGGGCACAGGCGTTGGCCGCGCTCGGCCGCGAGGAGATCGACGCCGAGGTCGTCGAGCAGACCCTCGGCTCCGTGCTCAAGTACCGCGAGGACATCGAAGCGGTTCGCGACGAGACGCTCGTCGGCCTCATCGAAGAGGCGCGCGCGGACGATCTCCTGCTCGCGCTCGAGCGACGGGTAGTCGATCCAGTGGTAGAGGCAGCGGCGCT
>JACCWU010000140.1 GCA_013697465.1 Actinomycetota bacterium
AGTGCGAGCAGTGCCGGGGGCCGGTGCGCTCCTCTGGCTAGCGGTTGAACGTCCGGCGAGCAGGAGCGCTCGTCAGCCCGGACGTGTCGCGCGCGCGGAGCGTGATGGTGTAGCGGCCGTCTCCGCGGAAGCGCTGCGCAGGAAGCCAGTTACGCGTGTACGCACCGCACGGCCTCGGGGCAACGCGAGTCGCGAAGCGCCGAGTTGCGGAGCGGACGCCCGGACGCGTCTCCGTGACGAGAATCGCGAGGTTCCGCGGCGTGTCGTCACAGACGCGGAAGCGAACGTACACACGTGCTCCAGTGAAGCGGACGCCGAGGATCGCGAGCGTCGGCCGACGGTTGGTGATCGCCACGGTCGGCTGGACGACGGACGTAGCCGCCGAAGTCGCCGTTCCGGAACGTCCGTCCTTGCGAGCCGTCACCTCGACCCGCAGACGGAAGCCGAGATCCCCGAGCCGAACGCCGTAGGTCCTGCCCGTCGCGCCGGTGACGTCGGCGCAGATGAAGGAGTCGACGTCGCAGCGCTGCCATTGAAACGCAAAGGACGTCGGCTTGCCCGTCCATGTCCCCTCATTCGCCGTCAGTTCCTGACCGACGCGCGGATCGCCCGTGATCGTCGGCCTGGACGTGTTCGTTAGCGGCGCAGCGTTCGAGGCGATGATGTCCGTGGGCAGCGAGCGGGCATTCGTCGCACCATCCGCGTTCACAGCCGTGACACGAACTCGCATCGTCCGTCCGACGTCGTCCTGCCCGAGCCGGTAGGTCCTGCCGTCCGCGGCCAGGAGCACGCAGCTCGCGCCGATCTGGTTGCACCGCAACCAACGGTAACGGTATGACGTGGGACTGTTGTCCCAGGTGCCGTTCTGTGCCGTGAGGGCTTCGCCGACACGGGGCGTTCCTGTGATCGTGGGAGGCTCGATATTCACCGGCGCCGCCTGTGGCGCGGCCGTGGCCGCTCCGACGATCACGAGAAGAACGAGTGCCGACGAGGCCACAACTCCGACAATGGCCCCAAGGCTTGCGATCTTGTGCGTCTTCGATATGTCCCTTCCCCTTGTTTCGATGCCCTTGTTGAAAACGAGGGTTCCCAGGAGCGCAGACGCAAAAACGCCGCGTTCGAGGGATTTACATCGCCCGAACAGCGTCGCAGCCGTCCAAGGCAGTTCTGCGCGCGGGCGTGTAAGCGCTTTGTCAGAGATTTGCAAGGAGCCTTCGAGACGCGCTTAGCGATCGAGCCGTACGGGCACAAAACCCGCAGCGCGTCCAACTCTAAGGACGTACAACACTGGGGGAGGAAACTCATGTCAGGACGGCTTCGACCACTGAAGCTTCTTACGGGTGTGATCGTTTCCGTGTTTCTACTCGCCGTCGCGAGCGGGATCGCGGGCGCGGAACCCGGCAAGGGCAAGGGCCAGAAGAAGGTGACGCTCTGCCACAAGGGGAAGGTGACCATCACGGTCGGTCTCCCGGCGCTCTGGGCGCACCTCAAGCACGGCGACAAGGTAGGACCCTGCAATGCCCATCCGGCTCCGAACACCGCCAAGCTCACGGTCTTCAAGCGCGTCATCAACCATCACGGCGGAAGTAAGCACGCCGCCGACTTCACGATCAGCATCAACGGCGTGACGGCCACTGGCGGTAACACGCTCGCCGGCTCGGCCACGGGCGTGACGAAGACGGTCACGTCGTTCGGCTCGTACAACGTGACCGAGGCAAGCGTCGCCGGGTACGAGCTACTGCATGCCTCGCACGGCTGCTCGGGAACGATCAAGGCCGGACAGCACCTCGTCTGCGTTCTGACCAACGGAGACCTGGCAGCGAAGCTCACGGTCGTCAAGCAGGTGATCAACGACCACGGTCGCACGAAGACCGCCGCGGACTTCACGATCACGATCAATGGCGTCACGGCCGTCGGCGGCAACACGTTCGCCGGATCGGCCACGGGTGTGACGAGGACGCTCTCGACGGTCGGCGGCTATACCGTGACCGAGGCCTCCGTGACGGGTTACGCACTGCAAAGCGCTTCCGCCGGTTGCTCGGGCACGATCGCGCTCGGTGAGCACAAGACCTGCGTGCTCACGAACAACGACCTTCCAGCCTGACCGGTAGATCTGGACTGAACACCGGTCTTGGGGAGTAGCGGCCGGCGGCCCCGGCCGCTACTCATTCTCTTGTACAGCGCGTCGTAAGGTGTGTCGAACCAGCCAAAGACGGGTACTGCACTCTCATACGCCCGGACAAGGAGGCTGAGATGGGAACGAAGGTAAGCGATGTGATGACGGCTCGCCCGCGCGCCGTCTCGCCCGACACGCCCTTAAGCCAGGTTGCCGAGCTGATGGAGAGCGAAGACATCGGAGCCATCCCGATTCTCGACGGCGACCAGCTCGCGGGAATGATCACGGATCGCGACATAGTGATTCGGGCGGTTGCCAAGGGGAAGGATCCGCGAGGGATGCCAGCACGCGAGATCTCCTCGCGCGACGTCGTCACGGTTCGCCCCGACAGCAATCTGTCGGAGGCACTGGAGCTGATGGCGGGTCATCAGGTGAGGAGACTGCCCGTTGTCGACGAGGACAACCGGCTTCTCGGCGTCGTCTCCCAGGCCGACATCGCGCTCGGGGCGAGGGAGAAGGCCGTCGGCGAGATGGTCGAGGAGATCTCCAAGCCGCCCGAGGGGCCGCGGCTGTAAGGCTCGACCGCGAACGAGCGCGGGGACGAGAGTGCGTGGCGGACTCGATGCGTCGCGTTCGCGCCCCAGATTGCGAAAAGCCCCGCGAAGCGGGGCTTTTCGTTTGTATCCGGACCCGTGCTGTTACTTGGGGAGGTCCTGCTGCTTTGCGATCGCGCCGGCGAGGAGGTCGCCGGTCATGAACATGTGCGCGAACGCGGCACGATAGGTCGTGGCCGCCTTCGGGTAGTTCTTCGCCGAGTACGCGTCGATCTGACCCTTGAGCTCGAGCACGTGCCCGAGGAGATCGTTGCGAACCGCGAGCTTCGGCAGGCCCGTTGCGCCGGCGAGGAAGTCGCCGAACTTGACCGTGTACGTCTTGAGGTTGGCAACGGCCTTCGACTGACCGGCCTTGTCCTTCTTCGCGAGCGCGACGGTGTAGTCGACGAAGAAGTCGATATGGGCGCGCCACATGAACTTGCCGTCGAGGAAGATCTTCCCGGCCTTGGCGCCGTACACCGAGGCGATCGACTTCGAGAGCTCGACCGAGTTCCGGTCGAGGGCCTTCGCGGTTGCTGCGAAGGCGGGGGAGCCCGTGACGCCGAGATTGGTGGCGTTCATCGCGAGCGCCGCGTGCTCGCCGAGCTGCCGGCCGAGTAGTGACCGAAGGTCCGATGCGCTTACCTTCTGCGACTGCATGGTCATGGACTGCATGGAGTGGGGGGTGCTAGCCGTCGAGCTCTTCGATGAGCCCGCTGTGGCCGACAGCACACCGACACCGAGTGCGACGACCGCGACGATTGCGGCGACGCTTGCGAACGTGATCCGCTTCAAGATGAACCCTTTCGGTTGAGAGACATGTAGGCGTGCTTCGCCGCGCTCCGGAGATCGGTTCGTTCGAGAGCGCTCGACCGGCGCGCGGTCGCTTCTCCCGAACCACGTCGGGCCGATCGACGAAGATTCGGCGATGCGCCACGTCGCCCTCGTCACCGTCGCCGCCGTGAGCGTGTGGACGGTCGGTGGTCTCTGGCTGGACGCGCAGGTCGGGCGGACCGGCCAGCTCTTGCTCGGCCTGCTGACCTGCGGCGTGCTCGCAGCACTGCTGTCACTCCACCCGCGGGCCGTGAGGCTCCAGACGCTCGCCGTGGTCGTGATCGCGACCTTCGGTGAGGTCGTCGGATCGCTCGTGTGGGGTCTCTACACCTACCGGCTGGACAACTTGCCGGCGTTCGTGCCCCCCGGCCACGGGCTCGTCTACCTCGGGGGCTTCTCGCTGGCCACCATCTTCGCGCGACGCCCATCGGCGCTGCTCGGCATCGCGATCGCCGGAGCTGCGCTCTGGGGAGCTGCCGGAGTGACCGTTCTACCGGCGACCGACCTCGCGGGTGCAGTCGGCTGTGCGTTCCTCGTCGCCGTCCTCTTGAAGACGCGGCGGCCGGTGTACGCGGGCGTATTCGTCGTCGTGGCGGCGCTCGAGCTCTACGGCACCGCAGTCGGCACCTGGACGTGGGAGGGTGTCGTACCCGGGCTCGGGATCTCCCAGGGCAACCCGCCGAGCGGCGTCGCAAGCGGCTACGTCGTGTTCGACGTCGTCGCGATCTGGGTGACGACGCGTGTTAGCCGATCGACTCTCCGGGGCATACGGACGAGAGTCCAGGCATTCGCAGCAAGCTTCTAGCAGACTGCCTTCTAGCAGACGCCAATCGACATCCGACAGAAGGAGAGCGACGTATGGCCATCGCACGCGTGACCGAGATCAGCGCCACCTCGAGCAAGAGCTTCGAGGATGCGATCAAGCAGGGGCTCGACCGCGCTAACTCGACCCTTCGCAACGTCAAGTCTGCGTGGATCAAGGAGCAACAGGTTCGCCTGGAAGGCGGCGCCGTCACCGAGTACCAGGTGAACATGCTCGTGACGTTCATCCTCGACGAGTAGTCCATCGAGCCTTGTCGCGCGGCCGAAATCCCGCTGGCGGATTTCGGTCTCGCGCAACTACTCCATGAGGCCTCGAATCGTCTCGGACGTGATCGGCTCGCCCGCGCCGATAAGGTTGCGAGCCGCGTCGACCTTGTCCCACACGTCCCAGAGCAGGAATCCGCGCGGCTTGCCGTCTTCCACGTAGCAGACGACGCCCTTCCGGTTGGGCTCCGCCCACTCCTCGACGGTCTGGAGTCGCGAGTCCACGTCACCGATGGCCTCGTAGCCGAGGTCGAAGAGGTCCGAGTAGAAGTAGGGGAAGTAGTCGTAGGGCGTGTCGGCGCCGGCCATGTTCGCTCCCACGTATCGGCCGTGAGTGGTCGCATGGTTGACGTGCTCCACCCGTCGCGTGCCACCCAGCAGCGCAGCCGGGAACCGCGCGACGTCGCCTGCGGCGAAAACGTCGTCCCGCCCGTCGACGTGTCCGTACTCGTCAACGACCACACCGTCGTCGACCGAGAGGCCCGCCGCCTCCGCCAGCTCGGTTCGCGGCTCGATTCCGAGCCCTGCGACGACGGCATCGGCGTCGATCGAGCGTCCTCCCGCTGTGACCACGCGGAAGCCCGCGTCTCCCGCGCGTCCGATCTCGGCGACCTCTTCCCCGGGAAGCACATTGACGCCCTTGTCGCGGTAGTACTCGTTCACGAACGAGGAGAGGTGAGACGGGAACAGCTTTGCGCCGATTCCCGCGCCCGGGAAGACGATCGTCACCGTGCAGTCGTTCATGGCCAGCGCGGCAGCGATCTCCGACCCGATGAACCCACCGCCGATCACCGTGACCCTGGCTCCGTCCCGTACGTGCGCACGGAGCCGGTGGTAGTGGTCGACCGTGCGGTAGTAGATGACGTCGTCGGGAGCCGACGGCAGGCGCCGCGGCGTCCCGCCCGTCGCGAGCAGCACCTGTTCATAGGAATGGGTCTCGCCGGTGTCGTCGGTCGCCGTGTGGGCGTCGAGGTCGAGGGAAGCGATCTTGGTGCCGGTACGAAGGTCGACCCCGAGCTTCGTCGTCTCCTTCCAGATCGTGTTCTCGTCCTTCCCTTTCCAGAGGCTCTTCGTCAGCGGCGGACGTGCATAGGGCTCGTGCTGCTCCTCGGCGAAGAGGCCGATCGAGCCGTCCGGGTCGTGCTCCCGGATGCCTCGGCATGCACCGTCTCCGGACAAGCCGCCCCCGACGATGAGGTACTTGTAGTCGGCCACCCGTCGTGATCCTAGTCGCCGGTTCAAACGTGCGGCACGGGCGCTTTCGTCGGTCCGAGTTGGACGGTAGAGTCCCGCCTCGGCATGAGGCGAGCGCGGTTCTGGACGATCGTCGTGGGAGCGGCATGTGCCGCCGGCCTCGCGCTTCCCGCCGGTGCCGGGTCCGAGCGCACGGGAGGAGTCGCCGAAGCGGCCATCTTCTACTACCCGTGGTACTCGACACCGGCACGGGACGGGAGCTGGGCGCACTGGTACGTCGAGCGCGAAGGCGAGTCGCCCGTACTCTCGACGCCCTTCTATCCGCTGCGTGGTCTGTACTCGTCGTCCAACGTGAAGGTCGTGAGCGCGCAGATGCGCGAGATAGCCGCGACGGGCGTTCGCACCGTCGTCGTCTCGTGGTGGGGCTTCGGCTCGCCCGAGGATCTTCGCCTACCCCTCGTGACGAGCGCCGCGAATCGCGCCGGGCTCAGCGTCGCCATCCACATCGAGCCCTATCGTGGCCGCACGCCTCGGAGCGCGGCGGAGGACATCTCCGTTCTGCAGAAGGACGGCGTCACGGACTTCTACGTGTACGACGCGGATCGGGAGCCTGCTTCCGCATG
The DNA here is from genome assembly GCA_013697465.1 of Actinomycetota bacterium. Classification (GTDB taxonomy): domain Bacteria; phylum Actinomycetota; class Thermoleophilia; order Gaiellales; family Gaiellaceae; genus GMQP-bins7. The sequence goes on from JACCWU010000140.1 coordinate 6,447, forward strand.
GGCCGACGCGCTCGCCGATCTCGACGGCGTCCGCGTCTTCGGGCACACGCACCTCGTCGGGCGCGCGAAGGCGGCGGGATTCGACGGCTTCTACACCTACGACGTCGCGACCTGGAACGGCAACACGTTTGCGCGCATCTGCAGCCAGGCGCACCGGGCGGGGCTTCTCTGCGCGCCGTCGGTCGGGCCTGGTTACGACGCGCGCCTCGCGACCCTAGACACGATCGTCCGCCCGCGTCTGCGCGGTGCGACGTACGACCGCATGTGGAGAGCCGCCGTCCGTGCGAAAGCCGATGTCGTCACGATCACGAGCTACAACGAG
>JACCWU010000170.1 GCA_013697465.1 Actinomycetota bacterium
CCGCGGACGTCTGCGCGATCTCCGAGAGCAGCACCGGCCTACGTTACAAGCCGCAGCTTGGCCCTCAGGCGCGTCTCATACGCGGCTCATCGACGACTCATGTGCCTGCTCTAGGAAGTACGCGACAGGTTCGTCATAGACCGGGTCTCCGGTCGCTCGGAGAGGAGCAACATGAATGCCAGAAACCCGATTGCCGCGCTCGTCGGAGTCGTGGTGGCCGCGTCAGCGGTCGCGACGGCCGGCGGCGAGAACGGATCGAGAGCAGCCGCAGCTGCAGGTGCCAAGTGCAAGATCCCTCGGGGAAGCGAGCAGGTTCGCCTGAACCCCGCTGACTTCAGCACGCGGATCGACAATCCGTACTGGCCGATGCGGCCGGGGAGCCGCTGGGTCTATCGGGAGACCGACCCGGAGGGGGCGAAGCTGAAGGTCGTGGTGACGGTCACTCGGAAGACTAAGAAGATCGCGAACGGCGTCACGGCGAGAGTCGTCCACGACGTGGTCAGCGAAGACGGCAAGTTCGTCGAGGTCACTGACGACTGGTACGCGCAGGACCGGTGCGCAAACATCTGGTATCTCGGCGAGAAGACGAAGGAGTACGAGAACGGCAAGGTCGTCTCCACCGAAGGCTCCTTCGAGGCCGGCGTCGACGGCGCGCAGCCTGGGATCGCGATGCTCGCGAAGCCGAGAGCCGGTGTCCGCTACCGGCAGGAGCACTATGTCGGCCACGCAGAGGACCGGGCCGAGGTGGTCAGCCTCGGTGAGCAAGTGGAGGTTCCATTCGGCCACTTCAAGAAAGGGAGGGTCCTGATGACCCGGGACCTCAATCCACTCGACCCGAAGATCCTCGAGTACAAGTTCTACGCCCGCGGCGTCGGCATGGTGCTGGCCATCGGCGTGTCGGGTGGAAGCGACCGCGAGGAGCTGGTCAGCTACTCCCGCGGCGGGTGACTCATCGTCATCTCATCGCGTGAAGCTAGAAAGAAACCCTCACGAGAATCGAAGGAGGAACGCAGATGAAGCTCAATCGACGGATCGTCCTCGTCGCGGTTGCCGTCGCAGCCCTGGCGGCGGGAGGCGCGGGCATCGCGCAGGCCGTCGGCGGCGGCTCCGAGGAGCAGATCACGGGACCGGCCGCCGAGAAGGCGAAGAGCGCCGCGCTGAAGGCCGCAGGTGGCGGAACCGTGACCGAGATCGAGGGCCAGGACGGTGACGGCGCCGGCGTCTACGAGGTCGAGGTTCGCCGCGCCGATGGCACACAGGTGGAGATCCACCTCGACGCCCAGTTCCAGCCGGTCGGCCAGGCCGCCGACGACGACTCGGGCTCCGAGGACGAAGACGGCGAGAGCGAGAACGCCGGCGAGTAGAACACGGGGTCAGGTCTCGTCTGTTGCGCGCTGCGACGTGCAATAGACGAGACCTGCGCTCCTTCTCATTTTTCTCTCATCTTCCCCGCCGACAATCAGCGCATGCGCGTCCTCGTGGTCGAAGACGACGTCAAGATGGCCGGACTCCTTCGGCGCGGGCTGAGCGAGGAGGGGCTCTCGGCGGATGTCGCTCGGACGGGCGACGACGCGCTGTGGATGGCGGCGGCCACCGAGTACGACGCCATCGTCCTCGACGTAATGCTGCCGGGCACGAACGGGTTCGCCGTCTGCCGCCGGCTGCGCGAGTCGGGGACCTGGTCTCCCGTCCTCATGCTGACCGCCCGGGACACCGTCGACGACCGCGTGGCCGGCCTCGACGCCGGCGCGGACGACTACCTCACGAAGCCGTTCTCCTTCGCCGAGCTACTCGCGCGGCTCCGCGCTCTCGCCCGCCGCGCTCCCGTGGAGCGGCCGGCAATCCTCGAGGTCGGCGATCTGCGCGTCGACCCGGCCACGAGACAGGCGTGGCGCGGCGACGTCGAGGTCGCGCTCTCGGCCAAGGAGTTCGCGCTGCTCGAGACCTTCATGCGCCGGCCCGGCCAGGTCCTCTCCCGCTACCAGCTTCTCGAACACTGCTGGGACTATGCGTACGAGAACCGGTCGAACGTGATCGATGTGTACGTCCGCTACCTGCGCGAGAAGATCGACCGGCCGTTCGACCGAACCTCGATCGAGACCGTGCGTGGAGCGGGCTACCGGCTTCGGCGCGACGCCGGATCGGACACGAGCGGCGTAGGCTTGACGGAGCCGCCCAAGAGCGGAGCGCCAGCTTTGCCGGCGCGGGAGCGGAAGTGAGCCGGACTCCGATCCGCCTGCGTCTGACCCTCGCGTTCGCCCTCGCGATGGCGGTGGTGCTCGTCGCGACCGGCGCCTTTCTCTACTTGCGGCTCGGCGCCTCGCTCGCCGAAGCGGTCGACGAAAGCCTCGAAGCGCGCGCGTCGGAGGTCGGGCCGCGCCTGGCACTCGGAGGCGGCACGGTCGTCGGCCCCGGCATGGGTTCGGGCCTGGTCGATCCCGACGAGCGCTTCCTGCAAGTGCTGGATCTCCGTGGGCGCGTCGTCGACGCGACGACGACCGTCGAGGAACAGCCGCTGCTGGATCCGGACGCCGTCGCTCGAGCCGCAACGCGGCCCACAACATGGCTGGAGCGCGACGGGATCCCCGGGATCGCCGGACGGGCACGGTTGCTCGCGACTCCGATAGAAGGTCGGAACGGCACGCTCGTTCTCATCGTCGGTGCGTCGCTCGAGGATCGCGACGAGACACTCCGGGGCTTCCTCGTCGTGCTCTTCCTCGTCGGACCAGCCGCGCTGCTGCTCACGTCGTTCCTCGGCTACGCGCTCGCAACCGCTGCGTTGCGCCCCGTCGAGGCGATGCAGGTGGAGGCCGCTGCCATCTCCGGCTCCGAGCCCGGCCGGCGCTTGCCCCTCCCCCGGTCGCAGGACGAGATCCACCGGCTCGGCGAGACCTTGAACGAGATGCTCGGCCGCCTCGAGTCGGCACTCGAGCGCGAGCGCGGATTGGTCGCGGACGCAGGCCACGAGCTCCGGACTCCGCTTGCGCTGCTCAAGACCGAGCTCGAGCTCGCGCTTCGTCATCCGCGTACCGCACCCGAGCTCGAGGCGGCGATTCGCTCGGCCGCCGTCGAAACCGATCGTCTCGCCCAGCTCGCGGAGGATCTCCTCCTCATCGCCCGCTCGGACCAAGGGCAGCTCAGCCTGCGCCGACAGCAGCTTCGGGCCGTCGATCTGCTGAAGAGGGTCGCGGAACGCTTCTCGACCCGCGCCGAGGCCTCGGGCCGGGTGCTCGACGTGGAGGCGCCCTCGGACATCGAGCTCGACGCGGACTCGAGTCGGCTCGAGCAGGCGCTCGGCAACCTCGTCGAGAACGCGCTCGAGCATGCCCGAGGGCCCGTCCGCCTCACCGCCGCGGCGCGCGACGGTCGCCTCGAGCTGCACGTCACCGATGAAGGCGACGGGTTTCCGTCGGAGTTCCTCCCACGCGCCTTCGATCGTTTCAGCCGCTCGGACGACGCCCGCTTCGGCGACGGCACGGGGCTCGGCCTCACGATCGCCGACGCGATCGCCAAAGCGCATGGAGGTTCGGCGCACGCTGCAAATCGCGAGAGCGGCGGGGCTGACGTGTGGGTGTCGATTCCGAACGAGCAAGCAAGACGTCTGCTGTAA
>JACCWU010000043.1 GCA_013697465.1 Actinomycetota bacterium
ACCTCGTTCGTGACGACATTGCTGCCCGCTATGGCGGTGTCTCGGCGCGGCCCATACGATCCAATTCGAGCGCTCGTTCCGGGACGCCTGAACCGCATGTTCGAGGCCATGCTCGACGTCGAGCGGAAGCTCATCGAGCGAGGTATCTCGCTTCCCGTCGGCGGCTCCCTGCTCGTCATTGGTCGAAAGCCTCCGGTCGAACCCGGACGATGACTACGATCCTCGGCCGTGAAGGGGATCGGAGTCTTCGTGGCGTTGTTACTCACCGGGCTCGGCGTGGCGACGTATCTGGTGACGCGGCCGCCGGATCGCGAGCTCGACGCTGAGGGTCGGGCCTGGGTCAGGCAGTACGAGGCGTGGGCGGCCAAGACCGAACGTCAAGTCACTCGGGCACGCGTCGGGATGAACTTCTCATCCGAGGAGAGGAACGCCGACCTCATCGAGCCCCTCCAAAATTGCGCGTACTCCTTCGCGCTCCTGGGACCGCCGCCAGAAGTTCTCGAGTCCGTCGAAGAAGCGGCGAACGCGGCGTGCGGCCGGGCGGAGTTCGCGGTCCAGGTGAACGAGCGGTTCGGGACCGCCAGCCTGGCGACTACGAAGCTCCACCTGGGCGAGGCCGAGGATCGGCTCACGCTCTCCCGCCGGAACCTACGGGTATCCCTCGGTGAGTCCGACGCGGCGTCGGGCTAGCCACGCCGTTGCGAGAATGCCGGCATGACGACGCTCCCCTCCGGAACGGTGACCTTCGTCTTCAGCGACATCGAGGGGTCGACGGAGCTCCTGAAGCGCCTGGGTGAGCGCTACGCGGAGCTGATCGCCGAGCATCGCCGAATCGTGCGCGAGACGTTCGGAGCCGAGAGCGGGGTGGAGATCGACACCCAGGGCGACTCGTTCTTCTTCGCATTTGCGCGTGCGCGCGACGCCGTCGCGGCAGCAGTCGCGGCGCAGCGCGCCCATGCCGAGCAAGCGTGGCCCGGCGGGGAGGCGGTGCGCGTGCGCATGGGCCTCCACACGGGCGAGCCGGCGATGGGAGCGGAGGGCTACCTCGGCGTGGACGTCGTGCGCGCGGCACGGCTTGCCGCGACCGGCCGAGGTGGACATGTCTTGCTCTCGGAGACGACCCGTGCGCTCCTCGGGTCGTCGCTCCCCGACGGCGTCTCGGTGCACGCCCTCGGCGAGCGGCACCTGAAGGACATCGACGAGCCGGAGCGCATCTACGAGCTCGCGATCGAGGGCGTCGAACAGCCGGAGGGCGAAGTCGTTGCGCCGGCTGCGGCGGAGGACGATTGGGCTCGTCGCACGGACGAGCTCAAGAAGCGCCTGAGCGACAGGATCACCGAGAACGTCTACAAATCTCTCGAGCGCTCGCTCGGCGATCGCGGTAAGCGCGAGTAGTGCGCAAGACCGGAATCCGCTCGCGCGGATCCCGGTCGCGCGAAAACCCCTGAAGACGGCCGCTTTGCGGCCTTGGCGTTCCTCTTTCCATCAGGCGCCATGCCCTAACGCGCTGATTGCGTGCTCCGACGCTACCGTCGAGGCGTGGAGGAGCAGTCGAGCCGATCTCGGAGCTCGGCCTCGGTGCTGCGCATCGGGCTGGTGGTGTTCGTGCTCGCGTGGATCCTCGGTCCGTACTCGCTCCGGTCCGCCGTGCCGATTTGGCTCGTGTTCGCGCTCGCCTTGGGTCTCGAAGTGCACTTCCTGCTCGGTGCGCTGCGCTCGGGGCCTGCTCGACGCCCGGATCGAAGACCGCAGCCGGTCGATCGCGATCGCTACGGATACGAGGGCGAGGCCGACGATCTGCTGCTCGTCCGCTACGGCGACGAGGAGCGCTGGCTCCCGTACTCGGGCGAGACGGACGAGGAGCTGGACGCCCTCCTCACCGAGAAGGACGAGCTAGACGAGGACGACGACGACGAGGAAGTGACCTCGCCGGCGGTGACCGAGAGCCAGCACGTCTTCCGGGCGGTGCGGCGGTTCCTCGTGGGGCTCGGCGTTATCGGAGCGCTCGTCTTGACGATCTGGTTCGTCGAGAGTCGCACCGGCTGGGGCTCGCTCGCCGGCGACACTCGCCTGGAGGCGGCGGCGCGCTTCTCCGGCGAGGCCTCGCGCATCGCGGAGAAGCCGGTCACGATCCGCTGCGACGAGTCGCGCGACTACGTCGGCTCCGTCCAACACGCGGACGGGGTTGCGTACCTCGGCGGTGACCGCGCCTATCTCACCCCGGAGCGCTGCTACGACCTCTATCGCCTCGCGTTCGAGGGGGAGGTGACGTTCAGCCAGACAGCGCGGGCGCTGGCCGTCCTCACACACGAAGCCTGGCACCTTCGGGGTGTCAGCGACGAGGGCGTGACAGAGTGCTACGCGCTGCAGTCCGGCGTCGAGGTCGGTCGGCGACTCGGGCTCTCGGAGGACACGGCCCGCCGCATGATGCGGCAGCAGCTCACCGAGAACCAGTTGCGCGGCGCGGGAAGCCTCGAGTACCGCGTGCCTGCTGACTGTCGCAACGGCGGCCGCCTGGACCTCGACCCGGGCGAGGACCGTTTCCCGTAACCCTGCATGCCGTCACCTATCGATCAGCGCGTGTCGGGCCAGCGAGGCTCTTGCGGCTCGGAGCGCTCGATCGAGGCCCAGTCGTCGCGCGCCGGCCCGAACGCGTCGATCACGATCGCGCCCTCCGGACCGGCGTGGACTTCGTGGGGAGCGTTCGGGGGGATGTGCCACGTACCGCCCGGACCGAGATCCCGAGTCTCGTCTCCCACGCGGAAGCTCACCGTTCCACGGACGACGAGCCCGAGCTGCTCGTTGTCGTGGCTGTGCTCGGCCACCCGGCTGCCGGGATCGAGCTCGACGACGGCGAGGGTCACCCGGTCGCCGTCCACCATGCGGGCGAGCACGCCGTCCCAGATTCCCAGCGGACGGAGGTCTGCGAGGTCGTCGAATGCGCTCATCTCGGCTGGCAACCC
>JACCWU010000255.1 GCA_013697465.1 Actinomycetota bacterium
GCCTTGCGGCCGCGGGGTTTCCGATCTCCGTCCCGCGCAGCGGGCGTACTTGCCCACGCTTGCCGCTCCGCCGCAGCTAGCGCACGGAGCTCGTTCGTCGTATCGTCGAACCCATGTCTGCGCACGGGAGAGCCCGCGCGTGAGCGTCGTCGCCGAGCCGTCCACGAAAGGCCCGTTCGCCTCGGCCGCCTTCGCTCTGCGCGAGGTTCTCCGGAATCGCGGCATCCGGCGACTCGAGATCGCCTGGATGGCGGGAACGGCGGCCGACTGGGCCTTCCTCGTCGTTCTGCTCGTCGTGGCGTACGAGGCAGGCGGAGCACTCGCCGCCGGAATTCTCGGGGCGGTCAGAGTCATTCCGGCGATCGTCGCGGCGCCTTTCGCGACGTCGCTCGTCGAGCGCTTTCGGGGTGATCGCGTGCTCACGGGAATCAACGTAGTGCGGGCCGCAGGAGCAATCGTCACCGCCCTCGTGGTGAGTGCGGACCTGCCTGTCGAGGTCACGTACGTGCTCGCGGCCGTGGTCGCCGGTGCAGGCTCACTCGTACGGCCGATCCAGAACGCATTGCTACCGGCCTTGGCCAGAACGCCACGCGAGCTCGTGGCCGCCAACGTCGCCTCGAGCACCGGGGAGGGAATCGGAACCTTCGCCGGCCCGCTCCTCGCCGGGATACTCGTCGCCACCACGAGCTCCGTTACGGCCAGCCTGCTCGTGGCGGGTGTGTTCGCGGGGGCGGCCGCGGCCGCGACGGGCGTCCGTTTCGAGCAAGCGGCCGACGCCCGCGCAGGCGGCGGTGATCGGCCGGCGCGATTCCGGCTCCTCGAGGTCCCGGGCGTACTACAGCGGTATCCCGCAACGACGCTGGTGATAGGCGGCTTCGTCGCCCAGACCTTCGTGCGCGGGCTGTCCATCACCTTCATCGTGGTCGCATCGATCGAGCTGCTCGAGATGGGCGACAGCGGCGTCGGTCTCTTGAACGCCGCGTTCGGCCTCGGCGGGCTCATCGGCGCGATCGCCGCACTCGGCCTTCGCGCCGGACCTCGGCTCGGGGTCGTGTTCGTGATCGCGCTCGCAGGTTGGGGACTTCCTCTGGCGTTGATCGGCGCCTGGCCTGCCGCTGCGGTCGCGCTTGGCGCGCTCTTCGTCGCCGGGATGTCGAACGCCGTGCTCGACGTTTCCGGCTTCACGCTCGTCCAGCGTGGTGTACGGAACGAGGATCGCGTGACGGTCTTCGGTCTGATGGAGGGACTGTTCGGCGTCGGGCTACTCGCCGGAAGCCTGCTGGCGCCCGCCCTTCTCTCCCTCGTGGGGACGAGAACCGCTTTCGCGGTGGCCGGGGCGGTGCTGCCGATCGTCGCGCTCGTCATCGCGCGACAGGTCACGAGTGATGCGCGTGCGGCAGCCACCACCGAAGGTCACGTCGCGCTCCTTCGGCGCAACCCGCTTTTTGCTCCCCTGCCGCTGACGGCGCTCGACCGGCTTGCCGAGAGCATGGTGCCGCTCTCGTTCGCCACCGGCGACGAGCTCATGCGCAAGGGCGAGCCCGGGGACCGCTACTTCCTGATCGTCGACGGCGAGGCCGACGTGATGGACGGACACAGGCACCTGCGGACCTGCGGTCCCGGCGACGGCGTGGGCGAGATCGCGCTTTTGCGACGCATCCCCCGAACGGCGAGCGTCGTGGCTCGCACGCCGGTACGCGCGTACGGGATCGCCGGAGAGGACTTCCTCGCCGCGATCGCCGGACCGACCGCGTCTGCCGTAGCGGAAGCGGTGGCCTCCGCCCGGCTCGAGCACTCGCACGCGCCCGAGCGGGCGGCTGGCGAGTAGACGGCTAGAGGCCGAGCTCGGCGATCTGGCTCTCGATCAACTCGCGGTCATCGGGGTCCTCGATGCGCGCGGCGCTTTCTTTCGCGAGCCCGGCCCAGCGACGGGCTTCATCGCGGTCACCGGCGGCGAGAGCGCGTGGGCCAGCGCCTGCTGCGCACTCGGCAAGTCCCAGTCCTCGAGCCCCTCGCCGCCTGCTTCGACGATCTCGAGGCAGCGGCGCGCGTGCCAGAGCGCGGGCTCCGGCTGGCCGAGGGTCGCGTACACGCGGGCGCACTGCCACTCGCCGCGGGCGCCGTTGGCGGGAGCGCCGACCTGACCCCAGTGGTAGCAGGACGCGTGGGCGATGTGGATCATCTCGTCGATCTGCTCGGGCGTCCGCTCGGACAGCTCGAGGAGATCCCACGTGCGGTTGAAGAGCGAGACGGCGTATTGCCGCTGCTCGGCAGCCTCCATCAGACGGCGACGGAGGGGAGCCCGGCGAGCGCCATCGCGACCTCGTCCTCCGAGTACTCGTGGTCCTCGAGCTTTCCGGCGAAGTAATCCGTGTAGGCCTGCATGTCGAAGTGGCCGTGGCCGCAGAGGTTGAAGAGGATCGCCTGTGAGACTCCCTCCTCCCGGCAGCGAACTGCTTCGTCGATCGCAGCTTTCACCGCGTGGTTCGCCTCGGGTGCGGGAACGATCCCCTCCACGCGGGCAAACTCGACGCCGGCCGCGAACACCTCGGTCTGGGTGTACGCACGCGCCTCGATGAGTCCCAGCTCCTTCACGTGACTCACCATTGGCGCCATGCCGTGATAGCGCAGGCCACCCGAATGGAACGGCGGCGGCACGAACGCCGATCCGAGCGTGTGCATCCGAACCAGCGGGGTCAGATGGCCGGTGTCCCCGAAGTCGTAGGCGTAGAGTCCCTTCGTGAGGCTCGGGCACGCCGCCGGCTCGACCGCGATCACGCGTAGCTTCTTGCCGTCCCGGAGCGCCTGGCCGATGAACGGGAAGGAGAGACCCGAGAAGTTCGAGCCTCCACCCGTGCAGCCGATCACGACGTCCGGGTAGTCGTCGGCGAGCTCGAGCTGCTCCTGCGTCTCCTCGCCGATCACGGTCTGGTGCATGAGGACGTGGTTCAGGACCGAGCCCAGCGAGTACTTGGTGTCCTCGCGCGTGGCAGCCATCTCCACCGCCTCGGAGATCGCGATGCCGAGGCTGCCCGTCGAGTCGGGATGCTCCGCGAGGATGGTGCGGCCCGCGTTCGTCTCCTCCGAGGGGCTCGGAACGCAGCGGGCGCCGAACGTCTCCATCAGGGCGCGGCGATACGGCTTCTGCTCGTACGACACGCGCACCATGTAGACCTCGACCTCGATCCCGAAGACCCGGCCTGCGAACGCGAGCGAGGAACCCCACTGCCCCGCGCCCGTCTCCGTTGTCAGCCGGCTCACGCCTTCCTGCTTGTTGTAGTACGCCTGCGCAACGGCCGTGTTCGGCTTGTGCGAGCCGGTCGGGGAGACGCCCTCGTACTTGTAGTAGATGCGCGCGGGGGTCTCGAGCGCCTGCTCGAGACGGCGCGCGCGGAAGAGCGGCGTCGGCCGCCATTGCCGGTAGACGTCCCGCACCTCCTCGGGGATCGCGATGTGCCGCTCGGTCGAGACCTCCTGGCCGATGATCGCCATCGGAAAGAGCGGAGCGAGGTCGTCCGGGCCGACGGGCTGCCCCGTGCCCGGATGGAGCACGGGCGGCGCCGGCTCGGGGAGGTCGGCCGCGAGGTTGTACCAGACCTCCGGCAACCTGCTCTCGTCGAGGACGTACTTGACGGTCTCGCTCATCGGGCTCTCCCCTCTCGGACGGGCGTTGGCGTCAGTCTCGCAGCACCCGGCGCGGAGGGGCAAGCGGTAGGCTCACGCGCCGATGGCGGTGCTCGCGACCCAGATCGACCGCGACGAGACGTTCGAGCGCCGCCGTACACGGATGGACGAGATTGTCTCCGAGCTGCGCGAGCGCTCGGCGCTCATTGCCCGCGGCGGCGGCGAGAAGGCGGTCGAGCGACATCGCTCGCGCGGGAAGCTGACCGCCCGCGAGCGGATCGACCGGCTCGTCGACCCGAGCAGCGCGTTTCTCGAGCTGAACGCGCTCGCCGCCTGGGATCTCTATGGCGGGGAGGCGCCGTCGGCCGGGATCGTCACCGGCATCGGCGTCGTCGAGAGCCGCCAGTGCGTCGTCGTCGCGAACGACGCCACGGTCAAGGGCGGCTCCTATTTTCCCCTGACCGTGAAGAAGCATCTCCGTGCCCAGGAGGTGGCGAGGCAGAACCGCCTTCCGTGTATCTACCTCGTGGATTCGGGCGGCGCGTTTCTCCCCCTGCAGGCCGAGGTCTTCCCGGACCGCGATCACTTCGGCCGGATCTTCTTCAACCAGGCGCGTCTGTCGGCGCTCGGGATCCCGCAGATCGCAGCGGTCATGGGGTCGTGCACCGCAGGCGGCGCCTACGTCCCCGCCATGTCCGACGAGACGGTGATCGTGCGAGGCACCGGCACGATCTTCATCGGCGGTCCTCCGCTCGTGAAGGCTGCGACCGGGCAGGACGTGACGGCCGAGGAGCTCGGCGGCGCCGAGGTGCACACTCGGCGATCCGGCGTTGCCGACCATTACGCCACCTCCGACGAGCACGCGCTCGCGATCGTGCGGCAGATCGTGCGCCACCTCGATCCGCCCCCACCCTCGCCCTGGCGGCTCGCGGACCCCGAACCGCCGGCGCTCGACCCGGGCGACCTCTACGGGCTCGTCCCGGAGGACTTCCGCCACGAGCTGGACGTTCGCGAAGTCATCGGGCGAATCGTCGACGGCTCGCGCCTGCACGAGTTCAAGGAGCTCTACGGGGAGACCCTCGTCTGCGGCTTCGCCCGGATCGAGGGCTACCCGGTGGCGATCCTCGCGAACAAGGGCGTGCTGTTCGCGGAGTCCTCGCAGAAGGGCGCGCACTTCATCGAGCTCGCCTGCAAGCGCAAGATCCCGCTCGTCTTCCTCCAGAACATCACCGGCTTCATGGTCGGCAAAGAGTACGAGGAAGCCGGGATCGCGCGCGACGGGGCGAAGCTCGTGATGGCGGTCGCGTGCGCGGAGGTGCCGAAGTTCACCGTCGTGGTCGGAGGATCCTTCGGCGCGGGCAACTACGCGATGTGCGGCCGCGCGTACGAGCCGCGCCAGCTGTGGATGTGGCCGAACGCACGGATCTCGGTGATGGGCGGCGAGCAGGCGGCGACCGTGCTCACAATGGTCGGAGACGCCGATCCCGACGAGATCAAGGCGACATACGAGGCGGAGGGGAATCCCTACTACTCGACCGCCCGGCTCTGGGACGACGGGATCATCGACCCGCTGGACACGCGCCGGGTGCTCGCGCTCGGCCTCGCGGCAGCCGCGAACGCGCCGGTGGCGGAGACCACGTTCGGCATCTTCCGAATGTGATCGTCCGTGTTCTGATCTGGAACCTCTTCGACTCGAAGACGACCATCGACGAGCTGCGGAACGCTCTCGTTTCACTCGAGCCGCCGAGCACGTGGATCTGGAACGAGGCGAACGAGCGGTTCGGGATTCTCGCCTTCGGCGACGAGCTTCCGGAGGCCGCAGGCTGGGCGCGCGACCTGATCGGCGAGGAACCGGACGTCTACGAGGAGTTCGACGCGCTCGAGATCTAGGTCGCCGGCTATCCCCAGGTCGTGCGACCTTCGGGATCAGCCTCGGCGATCGCCGCAGCGGTACAGGCTCTTGCATGGCTTGAGGTCAGCCGTTCGCAGGCGTCCGACCGACCAGCGTTCGTCGCGTAGAGCAGCCCGAGCCCGAGGCCGATTCCGGCGGCGCACTCGCCGCGCTCCGCCGCCGGAGCAAGAGCACAGAGCGCCGCGGCACGTTCACCGCCCTGGTACCTCTCCATGATCGTGCGAGCAGCGCCGTACAGACACGGGCCTTCGGCGCCTACGGCCAGCCGGCAGAGGGACAGAATCTTCTCCGGAGCGTATGCAGCCTCGCGCACCGCATCGCGTCCGAAACCCCAGAAGCAGAACGTCGCCCACTTGGGATCGAGTCCGGCACAGGTCTTCGCCGTCGCCTGGAAGTCGTCGTCGTTCAACTCCAGGACTCGCGTGGTCGAACGGAGGTAGCAGGCGCGACGGTCACGCAGCTTCACTGCGCTGCACGGGTACAGAGGTTCGTCGTCCTGGAGCCACGACGAGCGGTAGCCGTAACGCGTGTTGACGTTCTCCATGAAGACGCCGCCCCTGCACGACACCGAATCCCAGTTCGTCACGAGGCCGGCGCACACGTCCAACGCGAGCGGCAAGTCGTACCCGGTCTGAATCATCAGGCCGTGCCCCAGACCGTGGTGGCATTGGCTGTCGAGGAAGCCGCGACGCCGAATGCCGTCTGCTCGACAGAGCGTCCTGGCGACCCCGGCGAGCCCAGAAGCGGTCGAGACACCGACGAAGGCCCGCTCCAGAATCCCGTGGTAGTACCCTGACGCGCAACTCGCGGAGCCTTGGGAGAACGCTTTACCGACGCTCCCGTCGTACTTGGCGAAAGCCGCCGACCCGATCGAGTGGACGATGCGGTGGCAGTCCGTCTCGACGTCCGCGTCGGACGCGATCCGGTTGTCGAACAACCTCAGGGCCGGCTTCGGCCCCTGCTGGAACGAGATGTTGCCGAAGGCCTGCTCGAGGCACGTGTACTCCCCGTCGGCGCAGCTCTCGAGCGTCGTATCGTCGGGCTCGAAGCTCCCCGCGATCGGGTGAAATGCACCACCGACCGCGCCTTGCGCGACAGGAGTGCCGGTCCTGGACCCACCGGACAGGCTGACATACGCAACCGCCGTTGCGAGCGCCAGCGCCACGAGAAGCACGATCGGCAGCGCGCGGCTGAAAGCCCGCTTCTCGGAGCCGTCACTCACCCACTCACGGTAGTCGCGGCGGGTGGCGAAGGAACCACCCCATCGGGTAGCGGACGCCGGGTGTTCGGGCTGTCGGCGGCCCCCGTCAGACGGGCGGCAGCCCTGCGCGCCAAGCGTCCAGATCCTCGCGCTCGGCGACCGTGAGGCCGCGGAGCGGCGCGCGAACATCCTCGCGGACCGGCACGCCACGCAGGCCGAGCAGCCGCTTGAGAGCGGCCTGACGCGGAAACCGCTCGACGAAGGAGCGCAGCTCGGCGAGATGCGCGGCTCCGGCTGGGGTCGGCTGCCGCACGACGCTTGCCACCTCTTCCGGGAACGCGGACGCAAGCGCCGAAACCGCGCCCACCGCACCGCCCTCGAGGCCCTGGTGGATCAGCGCCTCGGGACCGACGAAGACGTCGAATCCGGGAAGCAAGTAGCGCTCGAACGCAGCCCACGGCGTGTCGGAGACCTTGAGGCCGGCGACGTTCGGAGCGTCTTCCCGGAGTCGCTGGAGCACAGCGGGAGCGACGGCATAGCCGCTCGTCGAGGCGAACTCGTAGACATAGAACGGAAGCGGCGCGCACGCAACTGCCGCCGCGAAGAAGTGGGCGTACTGGGCTTGCTCGTCGAGGGGGAAGTACGGGGGGCCGATGACGACGACCGCGTCCGCGCCCACCTCGGCGGCGTGAGCGGCGAGCGTCATCGTGTCGGCGGTCGTCTGCGCGCCGCACTGCACCGCAACCTGGAGCCGGCGGTCGGACGCTTGCAGGAAGAGATCGGCCGCGCGTCGGCGCTCCACCGGCGACAGGAGAATGCCCTCTCCGGAGGTGCCGAGCGCCATGATCCCGTCGAGGCCGGAGGCGACGAAGAAGTCGACGAGGGGCCCGAAGGCATCGTCGTCCAGTTCGGCGCCCCCGTCGCGAAGAGGAGTCACGGACGCGGCGAGGGCGCCTCGAAGCATGCTCGGACTCTAAGCTGCCGGTTCGTGAGCGCGCTGCGAGTGGAGCGGGACGGAGAGGTTCTCCACGTGACGCTTGCGCGCCCCGAGCGGCGGAACGCGTTCGACGCCGCGCTCATCGCCGAGCTCACGGACGCGTTTGCGGACGTCGGCGACGCGCGCGCCGTCGTCCTCACCGGCGAAGGGCCGTCGTTCTGCGCCGGCGCCGACGTGGAATGGCAGCGGGCGTCGATCGACCTCTCCTACGACGAGAACGTCGAGGATGCGTTGCGGCTGTATCGGATGCTGGAGCGAATCGACTCCTGCCCCGCCCCCGTCGTCTGCGCCGTCCACGGGTACGCGCTCGGCGGCGGCTCCGGCCTGGTCGCGTGCGCCGACATCGTGGTCGCCCACACCGAGGCGGTGTTCGGGTTCAGCGAGGTCCGGCTCGGGATCATCCCGGCCGTCATCTCGCCGTTCGTCCTGCCGAAGATCGGGGCCGCGGCGAGGCGCTACTTCCTGACGGGCGAGCGCTTCGGAGCGGACATCGCGCTTCGGATCGGGCTCGTCCAGGAGGTGACCGAGAAGACCGACGACGCGGTCTCCGCAATCGTCGACGCGCTGCTCGCGGGAGGCCCCGAGGCGGTGCGCGAGGCTAAGAGGCTGGTTCGAGAGTGACCTGCCGGAGTCCAGACCGCCGAGATCGCTGCGGCCCGGCGCACGAGCGCCGAAGGGCAGGGCGGCCTGGAGGCGTTTCTGGACAAGCGCCCGCCCCCGTGGGACAGGCGATAGCGCTTACTCGTCCCAGGAGAAGACCACGGACGGCGCGGAGCGCTCGACCGGGCCGTGATACACGACCTCGACATTCGTGCCGTCCGGATCGAGGACGTACGCCGCGTAGTAGCCCGGGTGATAGGAACGTTCGCCAGGCGCGCCGTTGTCGCGCCCTCCGGCGGCGATCGCAGCCTCGTGGAAGCGATCGACCGTCTCGCGGTCGGGAGCCTGAAAGCCGAAGTGAAGATCAGCCGTCGGCGGGCCGTCGTCGCTGACGAAGAGCTCGTCGGCAGAGAACCAGCCGTCGCCCTCACCGACGATGCCGAGCCCGAGCGGCTCGAGCGCACCGGCGTAGAAGCGCTTGCTCGCTTCGAGATCCCGCACGCGCAGATGGATGTGGTCGAAGAGCCTGCCTGCATGCGCCTCGGGCACGAGAGCGAGTGTACGGAACCTAAGCTCCACACCGTGGCCATCGAGAAGCTGCTCGTCGCCAACCGGGGTGAGATCGCCGAGCGCGTGTTCCGCACCTGCCGGGAGCTCGGGATCGCGACGGTCGCCGTCGTCGCGCCGGACGACGCAGGCGCGCTTCACACGCGCACGGCGGACGAGGTGGTCGAGATCGCGAGCTACCTCCACTCCGAGGAGCACATCCGCGCGGCACAGCAGACCGCCGCGGACGCGATTCACCCCGGCTACGGATTCCTGGCCGAGAACGGCCCCTTCGCCGAAGCGGTCGGGGCCGCCGGTCTGATCTGGATCGGGCCGCCGCCCGAGGCGCTCCGGCTGGGAGGCGACAAGCTGGCCGCGAAGCAGGTTGCGCGTGATGCAGGAGTACCTGTCCTCCCCGACGGAAGGCCGGATGAGATCGGCTTCCCGCTCGTCGTGAAGGCCGCCGCCGGCGGTGGGGGACGCGGGATGCGCGTCGTCCGGAGCGCTGCGGAGCTCGACGAGGCAGTCGCCGCGGCGGAGCGCGAGGCGACGGGGGCCTTCGGTGACGGGACGCTCTACTTCGAGCGCTACCTCGAACGCCCCAGGCACATCGAGGTCCAGCTACTGGCGGATGCCCACGGAACCGTGAGCGCGATCGGCGAGCGCGACTGCTCGATCCAGCGCCGACATCAGAAGGTGCTGGAAGAGGCGCCGGCCCCCGGTCTCGATCGGCGGCTACGTGCAGCGATGCACGAGGCGGCGACGGCATTCGGGCACGCCATCGGCTATCGCAGCGCCGGCACGGTCGAGTTCGTCGTCGACGACGAGGAGTTCTTCTTCCTCGAGCTCAACGGTCGCATCCAGGTTGAACATCCGGTGACGGAGGCGATCACGGGCCTCGATCTCGTCGAGCGCCAGATCGCGATCGCCGAGGGAAGAGAGCTCGGGGCGTGGAGCCATAACGCGGCGGCGCACGCGGTCGAGGTGCGCCTGTACGCCGAGGATCCGAGAACGTTTCTTCCCCAGGCGGGGCTGGTCGAGCAGCTCCGCCTTCCTTCGACGGTGCGGGTCGACGCGGGAGTCCAGCAGGGAGACGAGATCGGGCTCGCCTACGACCCGCTGATCGCAAAGCTCATCGCGAACGGCCCCGACCGCGACGAGACTCTCGACCGGCTCGCGGCTGCTCTCGAGGCGACGGAGGTCTCGGGGGTCACGACGAACTTGCCGTTTCTCCGCTGGCTCGTCTCGCATCCGGTCGTCCGTGCGGGTCGGGCGACGACCGCGTTCCTGAGAGAGAACACGCCGCTCTCCGCACCGCCGCTCCTCGACACACCGGAGCCTTGGCGCGGGCCGTGGCGTCTGAATCTCGCTGCGCCGCCACCGGCGTCGCCTCCCGACATCGACGCGGCGAGAGAGCTCTACGGCCCGACCCACGCGGGAAGCACTGTGACCGCCCCGATGCCGGGGACGATCATCCGAGTCGAGGTCGCTCCCGGAGACACGGTTTCGGCGCGGCGTACGCTGGTCGTGATGGAGGCGATGAAGATGGAGATCCCGGTGCCCTCGCCGTTCGAGGGGACCGTGACCGCCGTACACGTCGCGGCGGGAGATCTCGTCGCCGGGGGCGCCGCACTGGTGGAGCTCGAATCCTGAGCTAGCTGTACGGCTGATTACAGCTAGGCGCCGGGGGCGTGAGCCTTCGCAACGTCGCCGATGATCCCGGCGAGCTCCCGTGGGCGCGACCACATCGGCCAGTGGCTCGTCGGCAGGTCGACCCAGGTGACGTTGCGCAGCTCGGCGAGGCCACCGAGCCAAGCCGGGTTGTGCTCCTCGGCGTAGGCCTTCACCTGCTCGGACGGGAACCCCGTGCAGATGATCGTGCTCGGGATCTCGCGACGCGCGTCGTTCGTCAGCTCCGCTCCCTCGCGCAGGACGCCGCCCGGTTGCGGAACCGCTCGCCGCCGAAAGGTCTCGAGCTGCTCCTCGCTGAGCCCGTCGAGGTTCTCCTCATCCGCGAGCTTCTCCCGGGAGGGCAGGGGCATCTCCACACCATCGAAGTCGGGGTCCATTGCGCCGATCCCCGGGGCGGAGTCGACATACACCATGGCCGCGATCCGGTCGGGGAGCCGGTCGCTCGCGGCATAACCGGGGAACCCGGTGCCGCTGTGCACGGCGAGCACGACCGGGGCGTCCGCCGCACGGACCGCCTCACAGATCGCGTCGACGTGGTCGGACATGGTGATCGCGGATCGGTCGGCCTCGGCCGACTCGAGACCGGGCAGCGTCACCGCCGTGACGTCGTGGCCGTCGCCACGCAACGCGGCGGCAACTTCGTCCCATGCCCACGCGCCCAGCCAGAACCCGGGAACCAGGATGATCGGTGCGGTAGTCATTCCTCGACCCTAGCCGCACCGAGCCCCACCCGGGCGGGAAAATGCGCCTCGGCCTCGCGGATCCGCGCGAACTCGCCGAGGTGGAGCGATTCGTGGCGCCGCGAGCGCGTGTCGGAGTCCTACCGTCCTGGCCGAGTATCGCTAGTCGCCCGGCGTGGATACCGGCACAGGCGGCGGGGCCGCAAGGCTCACTCGGTAGCGCCAGAAGATCAGCCCGGCCGCGACGGCCGCTCCCGCAAGCCCCCAGACGATCGAGCTCGCGTCGCCGAAGTCCGGCTTGACCGCCATGTCGTAGAGCAGGAGGAAGAGCAGAACGAGATCGAGCCGAGCAAGCATGACCAGCCGGAGCATCCGAGGGCCGACCTCCGGAGACCCAGCCTCCGTGAGCTTTCCGATACGACCGGACTCGGGGCCGAGGAAGAGAAGCCCGGCGAAGAAGGTTGTCGCGTAGAGCGCCAGCCCGATAACGATCCAGTCGTCGCCGAACCCGTAGAAGTCCGACTCGACGACGAGCAGAACACCGGACACGAACGCGAGCAGTGAGCCGGGAATGAATACTCGCTGGGCGATCCACTCGATGTCCTCGCCGAGCGTCCCCATCCTCGCGGGGTCACCTGACAACGAGGCGCGAATGGCGAAGAACTGGACCATCGACCCGCCTCCGACCCAGATCACGGCCATGGCGATGTGGATGAACAGCAGGAGCTCGAACCACGAAATGGAGAACTCCGCTCCTCAGGTCCCGAGCTTGACGGTCATCATGAAGACGATTGCGAGCAGCACGGCCAACAGGACGCGCGAGAGCCAGACGAGGTTTCGGATGCGAAGACCGAGCGCGGGACTCGGGCCTTCCGCCTCGAGCCGAGCGCCGGCGGCTCCGAGTGCTTTTCCGAGGAAGCCGAAGGCGACGAGCGATACGGCGATCCCGGCGACGAGCCCGAAGACGATGAACGGCTCACCCCAGTCCCAGTCGCGGTTCACCGTCAGTCCGACACCCGAGACGAAGACGAGAAGCGCAGCGGGCAGGAAGACGTTCATGATCGTCCACGAGACGTTTCGCGCGAAGAACACCGTCTTGGCCGGATCGGCCGCGCGCTTCGTGCGCACGCCGAAGACCTGGATCGTCGCCGCGCCGCCGATCCAGACGATCGCGGCAGTGACGTGGAGGAAGAGCCAGAGCTCGTACCAGGTCATGCTCGGCTACGTGATGCCGCGTACTCGTTCGAGCAACCGGCCGACCACGAGGTTCACGAGCCAGACCACGATCGTGGCGCCAACGTACGTCCAGAACCCGTCGATGGAGAATCGCGGGGCGATCCACTCGGCGAACGCGAGCATCAGCACGTTGAGCGCGAAGTACGCGAGCCCCAAGGTGATGATGATCAGCGGAAGCGTGACGACGGCGAGGATCGGCTTGATGATCGCGTTCCCGACCATCAGCACGAGCGCGCCGATCAGGATCGGCCCCCAGCGGTCGATTCTCACCCCGTCGAACATCCAGTCGACGACGATCAGCGCCAGGACGTTGACGCCCCAGAGGACGAGAAGACGGACGAGCCAAGTCATCGATGCGAGCCTAACGTGTGGAGGCTCAGGAAACTAGAAGAGCTTCTGGAGCTTCATGGCCGCGCCCATGTCACCCTTGATCTTGAGCTTCCCGGTCATATACGCGGTAGTGGGATTCTGCTCCCCGGCCACGATCTTCTCGAAGTTCTCCTCGCTCGCCGAGATCGTGACGTCGCCGTCGCCTGCTCCCTCGGTCACCGTCAGCGTGCCGTCCGCGATCGCGACCGTCCACGTGCCGGCGGGATCGATCTCGAAGACGTAGGTGTTGGTCATCCCCGCGATCCGGTCGGCGCTGACGCGCTCCGACAGGCCCTCGAAGAACTCCTGCACGCTGGCCATGGTCTCGATTCCTCTCCTCGTCGTCGCTCGGGCGGAGCCTAGCGCGCGGCTACGATCCGCGCGGCGTGGACTTCGACCTCTCTGCCGAGCAGGAGCTGATTCGCGACACGGTCCGCGCGTTTGCACAGGACCGCGTCGCACCCGTTGCGGCCGAGCTCGACCTCGAGGGGCGGTTTCCGTACGAGCTCGTCGCCGAGCTCGCCGAGCTCGGCTTGATGGGGCTCCCGATCCCGGAGGAGCACGGCGGCGCTGGAGGCGACACCGTCTCGTACGCGATCGCGATCGAGGAGCTGACGCGGATCGACTCGTCCGTCGCGATCACCGTCGCCGCGCACACCTCGCTCGGGACGATGCCGATCCTCCTCTACGGAAGCGACGAGCAGAAGGAGCGCTGGCTTCCCGACCTCGCCGCGGGCCGGAAGCTAGCTGCGTTCGGGCTCACCGAGGCTGGGGCAGGCTCAGACGCAGGGGCGACGCGGACGACCGCGGAGCTTCGCGACGGCTCGTGGGTCGTCAACGGCTCGAAGCTCTTCATCACGAACGCGGGCACGGATATCACCTGGGGCGTGACGATCACCGCACGCACCGGCAAGGACGAGATCTCGAACCTCGTCGTCGAGAACGGGACGCCCGGATACACGATCTCGGCGCCGATGAAGAAGCTCGGCTGGCGTGCCTCCGATACCCGAGAGCTCTCGTTCGAAGACACGCAGGCCCCCGAGGGAAATCTCCTCGGCGAGCGCGGCCAGGGCTTCCACCAGTTTCTGGAGATCCTCGACGGCGGCCGCATCTCGGTCGCAGCGATGGGCGTCGGGCTCGCCCAGGGCGCGTATGACCTCGCCTTCACCTACGCACAGGAGCGAGTGCAGTTCGGAAAGCCGATCGCGAAGTTCCAGGCGATCCAGTTCAAGCTGGCGGACATGGCGACCGAGATCGAGGCGGGTCGCGCGCTCGTGTACAAGGCCGCGTGGCTGAAGGACCAGGGCCGCCCGTTCGCGCGCGAGGCGGCGATGGCGAAGCTCTACACCGGCGAGCTCTCGAGCCGGGTCGCGGGCGCCGCGCTGCAGATCCACGGCGGCTACGGCTACATGGAGGAATCCGCAATCTCCCGCCTCTACCGCGACCAGAAGATCCTCGAGATCGGCGAAGGCACGAACGAGGTGCAGCGCATGGTCATCGCGCGCCTGCTCGGGTTGTAGCGCTTCAAGTGAGATAGCGGCAACCGCTGCTAGCGTCCTCGCTCGTGATCTTCACGCAGTTCGTTGACGACGACCTCGGGTGCGCTTCCTATCTGGTGGGGGACGAGAAGGCGGGAGTCGCGGCCGTCGTCGACCCCGCGTTCGCAATCGCTCAGTACCTCGAGGAAGCAGAGAAGCGCGGCGTGCGAATCGTGCGTGTGGTCGAGACGCACACGCATGCCGATCACGTCTCCGGGCACGGCCGGCTCGCTCTCGAGCACGACGTTCCGGTGAGCATCCATCCCGCCGCCGAGGCGGAGTACCCGCACGACGCGATGGAGGACAACGACGAGATCGCGCTCGGCGACGTCGTCCTGCGCTGCCTGCACACGCCGGGGCATCGCCCGGAGCACTGCTGCATCGCCGTCGTCGACGGGTCGCGTGCGCCCGAACCGTGGCTCGTCCTCACCGGCGACTCGCTCTTCGTCGGCGATGCCGCGCGACCGGATCTAGCCGTCGACGGTCGCGAGGGCGCCGAGGGGCTCTTCCACTCGCTCCGGCGGCTCGTCGAGCTCGGCGACGGGGTCGAGGTCTATCCCGGACACGTCGCGGGCTCGCTGTGCGGCAAGGCTATGAGCTCGAAAGCCTCGACGACGGTGGGCTTCGAGCGGCGCTTCAACCCGGCCCTCGCCACCGACGACGTCACCGCGTTCATCGCGGAGTCCGCCGCGGTCTCGGCACCGAGGCCTCCCAACATGGAGCGGATCGTCGGCCTCAACCAGGGACCCTTCGTGGGCGGGCACGCCGAGCCAACGGAGCTCGCGAATCCTCCCGAGGGCGCGCAGATCCTCGACGTGCGGCCCCTCTCCGCGTTCGCGGACGGACACGTTGCGGGCGCGATCAACGTCCCAGTCACCGGAACGAAGTTCGCCACGAAGGCGGGGTTCGTGCTCGACCACGACCGCCCGCTCGTGATCGGGGCGATGGACTCGGGGGAGGCGGAGCGAGCGGTGCGCGGTCTCTACTCGATCGGGATCTTCGACATAGCCGGATACGTGCTCGGCGGGGGCCCCAAGCGCCTCGCGCTCGTGACGATCGAGGAGCTCGACGGGCTGCTCGAGGACGGCGTCGAGCTGATCGACGTCCGGGAGAAGGACGAGCGGGACGACGGCTACATCCCCGGGAGCCGCAACATCCCGTACCGCCTGCTCGGGCTCAACGAGAACCACCTGCCGGACAACCGCCCGATCGTGACGATCTGCGAGAGCGGCCCGCGTGCCGCCGTCGCCGCGAGCGTCCTCGCCGCCCGGGGGCTCGACGCCCGTCCGGTCGTGGACGGGGGCATAGACGACTGGCGGCGATCCGGCCGGCCGCTCGTCGAGTTCCGCCGCTGCGGCTCCTGAGGCCGCAGCAGGCCCCGCTAGCTTGCCGCGGCGAGCAGAGCTTCCGCCTCCCGTACGTACGTCGTCGCACCGACCGAGTGGAAGAACGCCAGCGCCCGGCCGAGCTGAACGTCGGCCTCGGGCCGCCGCCCTTCGGTGATGAGGTTCTGGGCGAGTCGCAGCCGCGCGAGCGCCTCGTCCGGCAGCGAGCCCATCTCGCCGAGGAGGTCGGCCGCACGGTCGAGCTCGCCCTCCGCCCACAGCGTCGCCGCCTCGAGCCAGGGCGTCGCAGCTCCGAGCGTTGGTGCGCGGTCGAGAAACTCGCTTCCTCGACCGAGGGCGTCCATGACGACGGCCAGGTGGGGCGCCCAGAAGCCCGCAAGATCCTCTACGCCTTCCGTCTCGATGTCGGCGAGCAGCGCGTCCACCTGTGACGAGGCATCCCTTGGCCGCCCAGCCGCGAGGAGGATGTGCGCGGCGACGGCGCGGGTCGGATAGAGGACCTGCGGATCCTTGATGCCTGCGGCGAGCTCGAGCGCCGCCACAGCGTCGGCGACGGCCCCACCGACATCGCCGCGCGCGAAGCGCACTCTCGAGCGGACTTCGCGGCACGCGGCTTCCATGTAGTGGCGCGTCCCGGCCTGGGACTCGGCGATCAGCGCGTCGAGCGCCAGTATGGCCTCGTCCCAGCGACCCGCGTAGTAGGCGTCGATTGCGAGCTCGGCCCGGTCCCAGAAGCGTGCCCCGGCCAGTCCGAATCGTTCCGAAACCACGAGCGCTTCGCGATGGAGCTGTTCTGAGCGGGGAAGGTCCCCGAGCTGAAACGTGAGCGTGGCGAGGTTGTTGAGCCCTCGTCGCGCCTCGGGTGAGTTGAGCCCCGCGGAGAGATCGATGCTCGTGCGCAGGTCGTCGAGCCCGGAGCGGTCGCCGATGCCCGTCTTGGACACTCCGATGTTGTTGAGCGCGTGCGCACGCAACTCGTCGAGGCCGAGCTCCTCCGCCATCGCAAGCGCTTCCCCGCCGATCCGGATCGCTTCGTCGCTCCGTCCGGCGAGCATGAGGAAGCGAGAGACGCTGCTCGTGACGAACGCCTTGGGCGCGGAAAGCGGGAGCTCCGCGACGAGGGCGGCCGCCCGGTCGAAGTGAGAGAACGCAGCGTCGCGATCGCCCTGGACAAAGCGGAGGGTCCCGCGCTCGATCTCGGCCTCCGCAGCCGTCTCCTGCTGTCCAGCGGCCAGCGCCGCCTCAACCGCTTTCGCCAGCACCTCGTCGCCGCTCCGCTCGCTGGTGCTCAATGCCCGGCCATAGGCGAGCAGACGCTTTGGGTCGAGCTCGGCAAGGTCGAGCGCGGAGCCGTAGTAGCGCGCCGACGCCGCGAAGGCATTGAGCGCCCAGGCGCGGTCACCGGCCTCCTGCAGAGCCCTGGCGGCGCTGGCGACGAGCCCACCGGCTTCGAGCCCGGCGCTGCGCACGTACTCCAAGGCGGCGAGATAGTGGTACGCGAGCATCTCCGAGCGATCCTCGGAGCGGTCCGGAGCGAAAGATTCGATCCATTCGGCCGCCCGTCGGTGGCGGTCCGCGCGCGCCGACCGGGGCATCTGTCCGTACGCCACGTCCCGTACGAGGACGTGGCGGAACGCGTACTGGGTCTCGCCTGCAACCGCGGAGCGCCGCTCGCGGTGAACGAACTCCTTGCGCTCGAGAGCATGGAGCCGCTCTTCGAGCTCGTAACGGTCGAGCCCCGAGAGCGAGGCCACTGCGTCCGTCCAGAAGACCTTGCCCAGGACCGATGCATCCTGCAGAAGCGCCTTCTCGTCCTTCGCCAGCAAGTCGAGCCTGGCGGCGACGATGCCCTGCACCGTCTCCGGGAGCGACATGTCGTCGTCACCGCGGTCGGCCAGCATGCGCACGTACTCCTCTGCGTACAGCGGGTTCCCGCCGGCACGCTGGAGGAGCGCGGCCTGCATCTCCGCAGGAAGCACCGGCCGGTCGAGCAGCGCTGCGACGAGGCGTGCCGTCTCGGTCTCGGTCAGCGGTGCGAGGGAGACAGTCGCCGCGTTGCGCTTGCCTCCACCCCATCCCGGACGCCGTTCAAGCAGCTCCGGACGAGCCGAGCAGACGACCAGCAACGAAACGCCCGACACGCGGTCTGCCAGCCCGTCGATGAAGTCGAGGAGCCCTTCGTCCGCCCAGTGAAGATCCTCGAAGACGAGCACGAGCGTGCGCTGGTCCGCGACCGCCTCGAAGAACCGCCGCCAGGCTGCGAACGCCTCGTGATGGCTCGCTGTGCTCACTTCCGCCTCCGCCGCCAGGCCGACGAGAGGACGAAGGTGACCCTCGACCCACCGCGCTTCGCTCTCGTCCGGCAGCACGTCGGACACGGTCCGCACGAGCTTCTCCTCTGCCTGGACGCTCGTGTCGGACTCGAGGATGCCGACGTGCGCCTTCGCTATCTCACCGAGCGCCCAGTAGGTGACGCCGTCGCCGTACGGCAGGCAGCGTCCCTGGCGCCAGAAGATCAGGTCGGGCTCGCGGTCGACCATTCCGAACAGCTCCCAGACGAGTCGTGACTTGCCGATCCCGGGCACACCCACGAGGGTCAAGAGCTCGGGCATCCGGTCGGCCTGAACGCGAGCGAGCGCGGCCGCGAGGCGATCGAGCTCGCGCTCGCGCCCCACGAGGCTCGCGCCTCCGGGGCGGCCCAGGTCGACGCCGAAACGGGACTTGGGCTGGCGCGCGCGCCAGGCAGGGATCGGATCGACCTTGCCCTTCGCGGCGACGTGCTCCACGTCGTCGTAGTCGATCGCCCGTTCTGTCGCCCAGTAGGTCTGCTCGCCTACGAGCACGCCGCCAGGCGGAGCAGCGGCCTGCAGGCGTGCTCCCGTGTTCATGACATCGCCTGCGACCATCGCCTCGCCGGCCTCAGGCCGGGCGTCGACGCTCACGAGCGCCTCGCCGGTGTTCACGCCGATCCTGACCTCGAGCTCGAGCGCCGGGTGCGACTCGTTCAGCTCGCCAATCGCATCTTGGATCGCGAGCGCTGCGCGCACGGCGCGCTCGGCGTCGTCTTCGTGTGCGACAGGAGCGCCGAAGACGCCGACGACCGCGTCGCCGATGAACTTCTCCACCGTTCCCCCATGCCGCTCGAGCTCGGCCCGCAGCCGGTCGTGGTAAGGCGCGAGGATCGCGCGCACGTCCTCCGGATCGAGCCGCTCCGCTCGTGCCGTCGATCCGACGAGGTCTGCAAAGACCACCGTGACGACCTTGCGCTCCTCGCGCGGAACCGCGGCGGCCACGCTGTCGAGGTCGAGGCCGCAGTCGCCGCAGAAGCGGACGTCGGCGGCGTTCTCGCGACCGCACCGCGGGCAGGTGCGCATCGCGCGAGTCTACGACGCGGCCGCGAGGATTTCGTCCGCCTCGCGGAGGTAGGCGGCGGCGCCGACGCTGTCGAAGAAGTCGCGCGCCAGCTCAAGCTGCCGCATGGCCTCCGAAAGACGGCCCTCGGCAGCGAGCGACCGCGCCGCCTCGAGCCGGAGCTCGGCCTGGAGCGCACGCTCGCCCATCGCCTCGAGGACATCGGCCGCTCCGGTGTAGTTGCGTTCGAGAGCCGCCTCGCACGCGTCGCGCCACGGCCCCTCGGGAAGGCGCGCGACGATTGTGCCCGCGTCGTCCCGTCGGTCGATCGCGTCGAGCTCGACGACTAGCTCGATGTGCCACTCCTGCGGATCGCCGGCGCTTTCGTTCGCCGCGATCAGGCCGACCACTTCCTCGATCGTCCGCATGCTCTCCTCGTGCAGGCCCCGTCGTCGCGCCATCCGGGCGAACGAGATCAACGACGGCCAGAGACTCTGAGGATCGACGATCTCACGCGACTGCTCGACCACGAGTCGCATCTCCTCGAGCGCTCCGCCCCCGTCCCCCCGCGCCGCGACGACCCTCGCCCGCACCTCGCGCGCCGCCGACTCCTGGTACAGCGACCAGTCCTCGGTCTGCAGCAGCATGTCGGCCAGGGCCAGCGCCTCGTCCCACCTGCCGGCGGAGTATCGGAATCCGAGGAGGTTTCCCCGCAGGAACCACGCTCCCTGGTCTTCGCCCTCACGCTCCGCTCGCTCGAGGCCGCGCTCGAAGGCCCCCGTCGCCCGCCGGAGATCGCCCATTGTCGCCCACGCAACGCCGAGATTGGTGTACCCGCGTGACGCCACACGCCCACGGCCACCGACCAGAGCAAGAGCCTGTTCAAGCATGTCGATGCCGCTGGCATCACCGTCTGTCGCAAGACCGACGCCCAGCGTGACCAGCGCGTCAGCCCGAATCTCGTCGTCTCCGATCTCTTCGGCAAGCGCCACCGCAGACTGCGCGAGCGCGCGGGCCGAGTCCTTCTGGTAGCCGATCATCATTCGGCGTGCCTGCTCGGCTACGACGAGCGCCTTGGCCCGGGACGCAGGCCTGCCTCGAACCAGTGCGGCGGCGCGGTCGAGCCACGCCGCCGCCTCGGTTGCCTTCGTGTGCCACGAGTGCCAGCTCGCCATGACCGCGCCCTCGGCCGCACGCTCGAGATCCCCCATGAGCTCGAATGCGTCCACGGCGCGCGCCAGCTCGTCACCATCGCGACCGACGAAGCCGAACGCCTTGCCGGCAGCGAGGAGGAGCTCCGGCGGCGCGTCCGCGTCATCGGGGAGCAGCCCGAGGGCTGCCGAAAGAAACCGCGCGGCCGATTGGAACGCGCTGAGTGAGAGCGCGCGCTCCCCCGCCTCCTGCAGCGCGCTGACCGCTCGGGGTCGGAGCTCGGCGACGTCGTCGCCCGCTGCCCGACGGAGCTCGATGGCCGTCAAGTAGTGGTGGGCGAGGGTTTCTGCGCGATCCTCCGCACGGCCGGCCGGGAGGGACTCGATCCATGCCGCAGCCGCCAGGTGGCGCTCGGCTCGATCCGAGCGCGGGAGCTGACCGTAGGTCGCATCGCGGACGAGCGCGTGGACGAAAGCGTGCTGCGTTGCGCCCGCGACCGCGGAGCGCTGCTCGCGACGGATGAACTCCTTGCGC
This sequence comes from Actinomycetota bacterium, assembly GCA_013697465.1. GTDB lineage: Bacteria > Actinomycetota > Thermoleophilia > Gaiellales > Gaiellaceae > GMQP-bins7. Next base: position 20,779 of record JACCWU010000255.1, read on the forward strand.
TCGAGCGACCGGAGGATCTCTGCCAGCTGCCACGTCTCGGATCCGGCGATCGAGACGAGGGCGTCGGACCAGAACACCTTTCCGAGGACGGCCGCGTGCTGGAGGATCTCCTTGTCGGCCGGCGGGAGGAGGTCGATGCGCGCCGCGACGATCCCCTGCACGGTCTCGGGCAGTCGCTCGCCAACCGTTCCACCAGCCTCGAGCATGCGCACGAACTCCTCCGCGTAGAGCGGATTTCCGCCCGCGCGCTCGAGGAGCGCCTGCTGCATCTCGGCGTCGAGCAGCGGACGTTCGAGCAGCGAGTGGACGAGAGCGGCCGTCGCTTCATCGTCCAGAGGAGTCAGCGACATCGTGCTCGCGTTGCGCTTGCCCCCGCCCCACCCCGGCCGGCGCTCCAGAAGCTCGGGACGAGCGGTGCAGACAACGAGCAGCGCGACGCCGTCCACCCAGTCGACGAGCCCGTCGACGAAGTCGAGAAGGCCGTCGTCCGCCCAGTGGAGATCTTCGAACACGAGCACCATCGGCCCGCTCAGCGCGAGCGACTCGAGAAAGCGCCTCCACGCGGCGAACGCCTCGCCGCTGCGGTCGCCGCTCGGCACGTCGTCACCTCCGAGACCAACGAGCGGCCGCAGATGACGCTCGACCCACGACCGCTCGCCCTCGTCCTCGAGGACGAGCGTCGCGCTCGCGAGTTTCGCTTCGGTTGAATCCGCGGCATCCGACTCGAGGATTCCGGCCTGCGCCTTGACGATCTCGCCGAGCGCCCAGTACGCGACGCCCTCGCCGTACGGCAGCGAGCGCCCCTGGCGCCAGGTGATCAGCTCCGGATCCTCGTCGACGACGCCCCCGAGCTCGTAGACGAGCCGGCTCTTACCGATGCCCGGGACGCCGACGAGCGTGACGAGCTGCGTCGAGCGTTCCCGTCGCGAACGAGCGAGCGCACCGACGAGGAGGTCGAGCTCGGGGTCCCGTCCGATGAGCTGCGCCCGCCCTGCGCCGCCGAGGTCGACGCCCAGACGTGAGCGCGCCTCGACCGCCTCGAACGCCGGAATCGGCGCTGCCTTGCCCTTTGCTTCGACTGCTTCGGCGTCGCGGTAGACGATCTCCCGATCCGTGGCTCGGTACGTCTGCTCGCCGACGAGGATCCCGTCCACGGGGGCGGCCGACTGCAGCCGCGCGGCGGTGTTGACCACGTCGCCTGCGACCATTGCCTCTCCCTCTGCCGGCGCCGCTCCCAGCGAGACGAGTGCCTCGCCGGTGTTGACCGCGATCCGCACGTGCAGGTCGCGGCCGGACGCCTCCTCGTTCAGCCTTGCCACAGCATCTCGCACCGCGAGTGCTGCGCGGACTGCGCGCTCCGGGTCGTCCTCATGCGAGACGGGAGCGCCGAAAACGGCGACGACGGCGTCTCCGATGAACTTCTCGACCGTCCCGCCAAAGCTCTCCAGCTGCTCCTTGGCGCGCTCGTGGTACACGCGGAGCAGGGCGCGAACGTCCTCGGGGTCGCTCGACTCCGCCCTGGCGGTCGAGCCCACGAGGTCGACGAAGACCACGCTGACGACCTTGCGCTCCTCGCGAGCGGAAGCGACGACGGTGACGAGCGACGCTCCACACTCGGAGCAGAACTTCGCGGTATCCGCGTTCTCGGACCCGCACGAGGGACAGCCGCGCATCGGCGCGAGTTTACGCCTGGGTAGGAGGCCGTCTTGCGACGAGCGATCGATCTCAGCCGAGTCTCAGTGGTTGCGAAGAGCGTCGATGAGCTCGACCTTCGTCATCTCGGACGTGCGCTCGATGCCGACCTCCCGTGCCCGCTCGAGCAGCTCCTCCTTCGTGCGGTCTTCATAGTCCTCCGCCTCGCCGCCCCGCTCGGCGACCTCCGAGCGACTCGATGCGGCCGACTCGTTTGAGATGCGCGCGGCCTTCTCCTTGCTCATCCCCTTCTCGCGCAGGGCTTCGTACTGCTCGGAGTCCTTGATTGACGGTCCGTGGTCGTGCCCAGGCATCGTGAGCTCCTTTCGGGCATTGCGAAAGCCGCGTGCCCCGTCGCCGCTTACGAACAGGCCGTCGGCTACCGAGTAGCAGGTGGCCCCAGCCGCTCGACCGCGTAACCGGCATTCGCGAGCGAGGTCAAGATTGCGCCGCAGTGCTCCTCGTCGCGCGTGGAGATGACGAGCTCGACCTCGGTTTGCAGCGCCGTCCTCGTGGTGCCCTCCCGGTGATGGTCGACACTGACGAGGTTCCCGCGCTCCTGCGCGACGAGGTCGAGGACGTTCCGCAGCTCACCCGGCCGGTCGGGAATCAGCGTGCGGATTGCGAGGTAGCGGCTCGAGCGCGTCAGGCCGAGACGCATGACCGAGATGAGCGTCGTGGCATCGACGTTGCCGCCGGATAGGACGATCGCGACCGGGTCCTCTCCCCCCGCCCGCCCGGCGAGGAGCGCCGCCAGGCCCACCGCGCCCGCGCCCTCCACCAGCAGCTTCTTGCGCTCGAGGCAGAGGACGAGCGCGTCTGAGATCTCCTCGTCCGAAACCTCCACGATGTCGTCGAGAGTGCGATCGAGGATCGCGCCCGCGAGGTCGCCGCGGCTCTTCACCGCGATGCCGTCAGCGATCGTGAGACCCGGCCGGCAGATGACGCCGACGATCCGCTGACCAGGGCGCCGCTCGCGGAGGGCGATCGAGATCCCGGAGGCCAGGCCGCCGCCGCCCACGGGGATGAGAACCGTGGCTGCCTCGGGGGCTTGCTCGACGAGCTCGAGCCCGATCGTCCCCTGGCCCGCGATCACGCGTGCGTCCTCGAATGCGTGGACGAGCGTCGCTCCTGTGCGCTCGACGTGCTCGTGCGCCGCCGCAACCGCCTCCTCGAAGCCGCCGCTCGCTGGCTCGACGACACCCCCGTACGCGCGCGTCGCCTCCACCTTGGCCATCGGCGCGTCCTCGGGCATGAAGATCGTGGCCGAGGTTCCCGCCTCGCGCGCCGCCCACGCGACCGCCTGGCCGTGGTTGCCGGCGCTCGCGGCGACGACGCCCGCGTTCCGCTCCTCCGCGGAGAGCGTCGCGATCGTGTTGTACGCGCCGCGGATCTTGAACGAGCCCGTGCGCTGGAGGTTCTCGGCCTTGAGGAGCACCGTTCGCCCCGAGAGCCGAGAGAACGTCTCCGTGGAATACAGCGGCGTCTCCCGCGCGACGCCGGCCAGGCGTTCCCGTGCGGCCTCGATGTCCGCGATCGTCGGCGTGTCGTTCACGGGGTCAGACCTCACGCGCTTTCTCTCTTCCATCGACTTCGAACACCTTCTCCATGATCTCGCGCACGGCGCTCAGCGGGTCGAGCTCCCGGCGCTCCACGGCGTCCAGCAGGCGCGCGAGCTCGGGGTCGCCGCGAACGGCCGCGTCGAGGTGAGAACGGGCACGGCTGGACGCGATCGCGAAGACCTCGCCCGCGAGATTCCTCCGCCGCCTCTCCTCGAGTCGGCCGTCGCTTTCGAGAGCGACCCGATGCTCCTCGAGCTTCTCCCAGAGCTCGGCCACATTCTCGCCGCGAACCGCGTCGGTCAGCACGATCGGCGGCCGCCGGTCCGGCTCCGCGAGCCTAACGATCGAGCGCACCTCGTTGAGCATCGTCTTCGCGGCCGGGTGATCCATCTTGTTGATCGCGATCACGTCCGGGATCTCCATGATCCCGGCCTTGAGCGCCTGGATCGAGTCGCCCGAGCCGGGCATGAGCACGAGCAGGACGGTATCCGCGATTCCCGTGACCTCGACGTCGCTCTGGCCGGCGCCCACCGTCTCGACGAAGACGATGTCCTTGCCGGAGGCGTCGAGCAGGAGAACCGCCTGCAACGTGCTTTCCGCCACGCCGCCGAGATGACCGCGCGAGCTCATCGAGCGGATATAGACGCCGGGATCGTTGAAGTGGTCCGCCAGACGTATCCGGTCACCGAGGAGCGCGCCCTTGGAGAAGGGGCTCGAAGGATCGACCGAGACGACGCCGATCGTGCGGCCGAGGGCACGGAGATGAGCGACGAGCGCTCCGACGAGCGACGACTTGCCCACCCCCGGGGGCCCGGTGACGCCGACGATCGCCGCGCGCCCTGTCTCGGAGTAGAGCTCGCGGACGAGCGGGTACGCGAGCGGATCGCCGTTCTCCACGAGCGAGATCGCACGCGCGAGCGCCCGCCGGTCACCAGCTCGCACGCCGGCGGTCAGCTCCTCGAGCGGCCACTCCCTCCGCGCCACGACCCGCCACTCTACGCAGTGACCGGGATTCGAGGCGCGCGCTGGCACGCCGTCCTTCAGGGTGTCGTCTTGGTCCGCTCGAGCGCGCGCCGGCGCTCGATCCGCTCGAGGAGGTTCGCGATCCGCTCGAGCCCGCTCGTCGCGGCTTGCGCGGGCTCCGGCTCCGGGAGTGGCCGCTTCGCCGGCTCGTGCGCGGGCACGTATGGCGCGCGCGGCTCGTCGAAATCCTCGACGCCGACGAGCGCGCTCACGGCCGCTCGCGCGTGCGCCTCGAGCACGTCATCGGCATCGGTGCTCGCGATCGGGAGCCAGCGCGTCATCGCCAGCGCGATAACTCCGGCGATCAGGAAGATGGCACTTGCCGCGAGCCACACCTCCCGGGCGCCGTATACCTCGGTCAGGATGCCCGCGCCGGCCATGCCCAAGCCGAGGACCGCGTAGTTGAAGCTGAAGATCGTCGCGAGCGCCCGCCCTCGATAGCGGTCCGGCGCGCCGCGCTGCACGAGGATGTGGTTGCAGACGATCGCGGCGCCGTTTCCCGCGGCGCCTCCGATGACGAACGGGATCGCGATCCAGATCGAGGGGCTCAGCGCAGCGCCCCCCCACCCCACGGCGAGGAGCGCGATCGAGCCCACGTAGTGCCTCCTGAGCCCGACCTTTCGGAGAGCCGGCGCCGCGAGGTAGCTCCCGACCGCGAGACCGACCCCGCTTGTTGCGACGATTACGCCGAATCCGACGTCACCCGCGTCGAGCACGTCCTGGGCGTAGAAGACCTCGGCGACGTTGATCGCAGCGCTGCCGAGCAGGACGACGTTCCAGACGATCAACACCGTCCGAAGCGGCGCCGAGGTGAGGACGAGCCGTAGCCCGTCCGCGACGTCGCGCCAGTGGCCTCCGGTGAGCGGCTCCGCCGAGCGCAGCTTCCGATCTGGGATGCCCGCGACGAGAGCGGCCGACACGAGGAACGTCACGGCGTTGACGACGTAGGGCACGTCCGGGCCCCAGCCCGCGAACATGAGGGCGCCGAGGACCGGGCCGATCATCCACGCGAGCGTCTCGATCGTCTGTAGAAGCGAGTTTGCGTTCGTGAGCTCGTCGTGCGGCACGAGGTTCGGAACCCCGGCGTAGGCGGCCGGCCGGAAAAAACCGGTGGCGATCCCCACGACACCCGCGAGCGCGACGAGCGCCTCCGGGCTGTTCGCGAACGGGAGCGCGGCGAAGACGCCGAAGCGCACGATGTCTGAGACGACCATGAGGCCGCGCCTCGAGAGGCGGTCGACGAGGGGGCCGAGCAGGAGCCCTATGACGACGATCGGGAGGAAGTCGGCGATGAGAAGCGCAGCGACCCACACACCCGAGTCGGTGAGCGCCTTGATGTGAAGGGTTAGCGCGACTGCGGCGAGATAGGTGCCGAAGCTCGACCCCGCCGTAGCCAAAAAGAGCAACCCGAAAGCGGGCGATCGGCGCAGGAGACCGAGACGGCTTGAGCTCTCCACGACCACGATTGACGCTAGCAGCCTCGCCCGCGCGTGCCAACGGCCCTACAAGGCGTGCCCAAAGCGGTCATGCCGATATCGGCCATGACCGAAAGTTCGGTGTCGCAGGGCGGCTGCCTGCTCGCTCAGGAGCCGCGCATCGCGGCGGCCATGTGCTTCCCGGTCAGACGAGCGAGACGCAATTCCTCGGCCCGAGGTGTGGGTGCGAGCCCCGAGCCGAAGAGGAGCGCGGCCTGAGCGCGCGACTGCAGGAGGACGACAAGATCGACGAAGACGGTGACTTCGACGCCCTGTGACTGGGCGACGACGACGACGCGATACGCAGCGGTAGCCGCCGCGACGCGCGGGAAGGAGACCTTCTTGAACGACGTGAGCCGAGCGCCCTGGAGCGCGAACTCGCGCCGTAGGGTCGTTTGTATGCACTTGCTGCCGGCCGCTCCCGTTCCTCGCCTCCACGACGCCGATGCGTCGCCGGCCGACTCGTAGACCTGAGCGTTCGAGGAGAGGAACGCAAGCCCGCGGGTGAAGCTCGGCGAATCGGCCTCTCCCGTCAGCGTGAGGTCGGATTCGTCGAGTCCTGCACAGTCGATCTCGACCTCGGGGCCCGGCGAACGATTTACCGTGTAACCGGGGCCGACATCAGCCTTCTTCAGCAGCATCGCCCGAGCGCGTTCCTGATCCGCGGGCCGGATCTTCTTCTGGGGGTCGAGATGGTTCGCGAACGCGGTCGCTGACGCGACGAGCGCGACGATCGAGCCGACGACGAGTAGCCGCACCGGTCTCATGGTACGGACGGTCACGGCTCGTAGGCGAGATTCGGTCGCAGCCAGCGCTCGGCCTCTGCGACTCCCATATCCTTCCGCCGCGCGTAGTCCTCTACCTGGTCGCGACCGACGCGTCCGACGGAGAAGTAGCGTGCCTGTGGGTGACCGAAGTAGAGCCCGCTGACGCTCGGCGCCGGAATCATCGCGAACGACTCGGTGAGCTCCACCCCGATGCGCTCGGCTTCCAGAAGCGCCACGAGCTTCTCCTTCTCGGAGTGGTCGGGGCAAGCCGGGTAGCCGAACGCGGGCCGAATTCCGCGGAAGCGCTCGCCGATGAGCTCGTCGCCCGAGAGCGTCTCGCTCGGCGCGTACCACTCGTGACGAGCCGCCTCGTGGAGCCGCTCCGCGTACGCCTCGGCGAGCCGGTCCGCGAGCGCGCGGACCATGATCGAGCGGTAGTCGTCCAGCTCGGCGGCGAAGCTGTCTGCGAGCGGCTCGCTGCCGAGGATCGCCACCGCGAAGGCACCCATGTGATCGGTGAGACCGACCTCGGCCGGGGCGACGAAGTCCGCGAGCGAGCGGTTGGGTCGCGAGTCGCCGTGATCGGCCTGCTGGCGCAGCATCGGGAAACGAGTGCCACCGTTGAGCACGACATCGTCGCCCTCCGCGCGTGCCGGCCAAAAGCCGTAGACCCCCCGCGCGGTGAGCGAGCCGTCCTTGACGATGTCGTCGAGCAACTCGTTCGCCGCCTCGTGCAGCTCGCGGGCGGCGGCGCCCTTCACCGGGTCGTCGAGGATCGCCGGGTAGCGACCCTTCAGCTCCCAGGCGTGGAAAAAGAACGTCCAGTCGATGTAACGCCGGAGCGTGGCGATGTCTTCCTCGACGAGCCGCGTGCCGGTGACTGCCGGAACCGCGAGATCCTCCTCGTGCCAGTCGATCGGTGTGCGGTTTTCGCGAGCCTCCGCGAGCGCGAGCAGCGGCTTGCGGCCCTTCTCGGCATGCAGCAGGCGCAGGCGCTCCTGGTCGGCTCGGTTCTCGGCGTCCAGGCGCACCCGCCGCTCGCCGTTGAGGAGATCGGAGAGCACGCCGATCACGCGGGACGCGTCGAGCACGTGGACGGTCGATGGGGTGTACTCGGGAGCGATGCGGACGGCCGTGTGCTGCTTCGAGGTCGTCGCGCCGCCGATGAGGAGCGGAAGCTCGAACCCGCGCCGTTCCATCTCCTTCGCGACGTGCACCATCTCGTCGAGCGACGGCGTGATGAGCCCGGAGAGCCCGACGATGTCGCAGCCCTGCTCGACCGCGGTGTCGAGGATGGTGTCGGCGGACACCATCACGCCCAGGTCGATGACCTCGTAGCTGTTGCAGCCGAGCACGACCCCGACGATGTTCTTGCCGATGTCGTGCACGTCCCCCTTCACCGTCGCGAGCACGACTCGGGCTGCGGCCGGGCGGCTCTCCTTCTCCGCCTCCATGTACGGCTCGAGGTAGGCGACGGCCCGCTTCATCGCGCGCGCGCTCTTGACGACCTGCGGCAGGAACATCTTTCCGGCGCCGAAGAGGTCGCCGACGATCTTCATCCCGTCCATCAGCGGTCCCTCGATGACGTCCAGCGGCCGCTTCGAGGCGCTGCGCGCCTCCTCGGTGTCCTCCTCGATGAAGTCCACGACGCCGTGGACGAGCGCATGCGAGAGCCGCTCGCCGACCGGGGCCTCGCGCCAGGAGAGGTCGAGCTCGCGGCGCGTCGCGCCCCCCGTGACCGTCGTCGCGTACTCCACGAGCCGTTCCGTGGCATCGGGGCGGCGGTCGAAGAGAACGTCCTCGACGCGCTCGAGCAGCTCCGGCTCGATGTTCTCGTAGACCGCGAGCTGGCCCGCGTTGACGATGCCCATGTCGAGCCCGGCGCGGATCGCGTGGTACAGGAACGCAGCGTGCATCGCCTCCCGAACCGCGTCGTTCCCGCGGAAGGCGAAGGAGAGGTTCGAGATCCCCCCCGAGACGCGGGCGCCTGGGCAGCGCTCCTTGATCCGAGGGATGGCCTCGATGAACGCTTTCGCGAAGCCGGCGTGCTCTTCGATCCCCGTGGCCACGGCGAGCACATTCGGGTCGAGGATGATGTCCTCGGGGGCGAATCCCGCCTCGCGCGTGAGCAGGTCGTAGGCACGGCCAAGGATCTCCACCTTGCGCTCGACCGACTCCGCCTGGCCCGACTCGTCGAACGCCATCGCGACGACGCCCGCCCCGTAGCGCCGGATGATCCGCGCCTGCTCGAGGAACGACTCCTCTCCCTCCTTGAGCGAGATCGAGTTGACGATTCCCTTCCCCTGGAGGCACTTGAGCCCCGCCTCGAGCGCCGAGAACCGGGAGCTGTCGATCATGATCGGAAGCCGCGCGGCCTCCGGCTCCGATGCGATCAGGTTCAGGAACGTGGTCATGGCCTGCTCGGCATCGAGCAGGTCGGCGTCCATGTTCACGTCGAGGAGGTTGGCTCCGCCGCGCACCTGCTCCAGCGCGACGGCGACGGCGCCCTGGTAGTCGTCGGCCTCGATCAGCTTCCTGAACCGCGCGGAGCCGGTGACGTTGGTCCGCTCGCCGACCAGGACGAAGCCGGTGTCCGGCCGAATCACGAACGGCTCGAGACCGGAGAACCGCGGTAGGCGCACCGGCTCGGCTATGACGCGCGGGGGCAGCCCTTGTACCGCTCGGGCGATCTCACGCGTGTGCTCGGGGGTGGTACCGCAGCAGCCGCCGACGATGTTGACGAGCCCCTCCTCGGCGAAAGCTCGCAGGAACCGGCTGGTGTCACCTGGCTGCTCGTCGTGGAGCCCGAGCTCGTTCGGGAGCCCCGCGTTCGGATGGCAGGAGGTGTACACAGGAGCGATCTGCGCAAGGCTCTCGATGAACGGCCGCATCTCCGTCGCGCCGAGCGAGCAGTTGACCCCGACGACGAACGGCTCGGCATGCTCGACGGAGAGCCAGAACGCCTCGACCGTCTGGCCGGAGAGATTTCGTCCCGAGCGGTCGATCGCGGTGAAGCAGATCCAGAGCGGAAGCTCCGGGGCGATCTCGCGGGCGGCGACAAGCGCCGCTTTCGCGTTCAGCGTGTCGAAGACCGTCTCGACCATGAGCAGATCGACACCTCCCTCCCGCAGGGCGGCGATCTGCTCGGCGTACGCGTTCCGCACCTGCTCGAAGCTCACGGCCCGGTACGCCGGGTCGTCGACCCGGGGCGACAGCGAGAGCGAGACGTTGAGCGGGCCGAGCGAGCCCGCGACGAAGCGCGGCTTCTCCGGCGTCTTCGCCGTCCACTCGTCGGCTGCGCGCCGCGCGAGACGGGCGCCCGCGAGGCTCATCTCGCCGGCCGCGTCCTGGAGCGCATAGTCGGCCTGACCGATCCGGGTCGCGGTGAACGTGTTCGTCGTCGCGATGTCCGCGCCCGCGGCGAAGTACTCGTCGTGGATGGACGAGACGAGACCCGGCTGGGTGAGGTTGAGGAGGTCGGGATCCCCCTTGACGTCTCGTGCGTGCTCGGCATAGAGCTCGCCGCGATATTCCTCCTCCGAAAGCCCGCGCCGATGGACGAGAACGCCCCAGGAGCCGTCGAGGACCAGGATCCGTTCGGCCAGAAGCTGCTCGAGCTTGGATCTCGTGGTCATCCGCTCTCCGATGCCGCGTGGATTAGCGGCCGGAGCCGGGCTCCGCCCGGCGGGAGGCCAACCAGCGGCTCGTGCCCTGCGGTGCGGCTGAGGAG
>JACCWU010000258.1 GCA_013697465.1 Actinomycetota bacterium
CGACGCGCGCTTCGTCGGCGGCAGGTCCGACGACGCGCCATACCGTGCCCCGCAGCTCGAGTGAAGACGCGGCTCGACGGCGCCACCAGGCAGCGACCTCGCGGGGCAGAGCGATCCAGGCGCTGTCGTCGGAAGACACGTGCTCCAGGAAGCGCGCGTATTCGTCGAGACGCCTCGCGTCCAGGTAGTCGGGATGGGTGAGCAAGAGCGCCATTCCGCGGCGCTCGCGCAGGAGCGCCGCCTTCTCGAACCAGACATCTCCTCTGTCATGAGCCAGCAGCTCGAAGAGCGTGTGATCCATCGGCAGCGTGATAGGCAGCTCGACGACGTTCCCGACGAAAAACGGGTGCCACGAGCAGGAGCCGCCGGTCTGAGGCTCGTAGCGCGCGACGTCACTGTAGGACGAGTCGTGGTCGAAGCCGAGCCGGCCGATGCGATTCCAATCGCGCTGGGTCGCAGGCGCGCGGAAGCCTGTCGCGCCCCACCGCTTTGCATATCCACGCATCGCCGGAAGGCGCTCCTCGAAGACGACCGGGGCGAGATCGCGTCCGTCGTGCCGCAGTCCGTGCACCCCGATCTCGAAGCCGTCCTCGGACAAGGCTCTCACGAGCGAGTCGGCAACGACGTAGTCGCGCTCCGGGACCAGGTACCAGGCTGAGCGCACCCGCAAGGCGCGTTCGAGGTCGGCAACCGCGGCCATCCGCTCGTACCCCTGGGACCGCTCCACGTCGTGCGTCAGCACGACACACCACCGGTACGGACCCGGCCACGGTGAGATCCATGGCAGCGGTGCGCCATGGACCGCTTCGACCAGCTCGAGAAGGTAGGAGTAGAGGTCGTGGAGCGCAGTCTCCGCCGGCCACGACGGGAACGCGGAGCGCTCCTGCACGCGTGCAAAACGGCGTCGAAGCGCGATCTGTACGCCGCGCGGGAGCAGCGGGCGCAGCACGTAATACAGCCTGCGCGCAAGAGACGTGACTGCGCCTGCCCCAACGTACTCCTCCCTCAGCAGTGCACGAACCAGCGAATCGGGATCGAAGGGCAGCAGCGCGCTGCCGTCCTCTGCCCGAAAGGCATGGCCGACAGTTGCGTCCCCGGCGACGATCGCATCGGACCTGCGCCAGGTGCGCCCCGTTCCGTCGAGAACATGTCGGACGCTTTCCTCGGACGCGACGGCGCCGAAGAACGCGACCTTCCCGAGCGTGTGCCATCGTCTCGGCGCGTCGTCAGGCGACCGGATCCACAGCAGCTCCGCCCCGCTCGCCGCCACGATGCGGCCGCACGCGGGATCCTCCTCCTCGAGTCCGACCTCGTACGGCACGCGAAACGCATCGAGGACATGCAGGGACGACGACGCAACGAGCCTCACGCCGCATACCGGTAAAGCGTCTCGCCGAGCGCGCGGCACAGCCAGAGAGGCGAGTGCCGGATCGTCGCTGCCAAAGCCGAGCCGACCCATCCGGAACCCGGCGTGCCGGGAGCTTCACCGAACGACGTATAGACGAGCGGCCGCTCGTCCGTCCCCCATCCGGACTTGAACGCCCGGAGGCCCTCGTTCCCGGGATCGGTTCGTCCGAAGTCGAACTCCTCGGTCCCCGCGACGCACGCCCGCCGGATCGCCTCCCAGAACAGGGCATGGTTGGGTCGCGCACTCCAGGCACCGGCGTCTGACGCGCCGAACTTGTACACGGCGGTTCGCTGCCAGTTGAGGAACACAGCGGACGCCACTGGTCGCCCTCGGAGCTCGGCGACGAGCACCGTACCAAGGCCTCGAGCGATCATTCGCTCCCAGATCAAAGCGAAGAACCGTCGCGGCTGAATGGGAACGCCCTGGCGACGGCGCGTGAGGAGATGCAGCTCGTAGAACGTCCCGACGAGGTCATCGATGTCGACGGCCTCCCGAACGGTCACTCCTTCACGTACGGAGCGAGCGATGTTGCGCTGTACCTGCGACTTCGAGAACGTCCGGCGTACGACGTCGGGATCGCGGCCGAGGGGCAGGACATGGGACAGGCCGCGCGCCGACTTCAGGCCAGCTGGAACGTCGGCGCGGACCTCGAGCGACCGGACGCGCTCGGCCTCGCGGAGCCGCTCGAGCACCGAGCAAAGCTGCCCGTGAAGCTCGGGCGGTCCTAGCGGTGTGAGGGAGTCGGTGAACGGAAGCGCGACCCAGCGTCGCTTCCGGAGAGGGCTCCGAACCTCGGCAACCGGGAGCCCCGCGGCGACGTGGCCGCCGTGTCTCACGACGATGGCAAACGCACGAAATCCGTAGCACTCGGCGAGCAGACCTCCCCAGGCCGCATTGTGAAAAGGGGTTGCCTCTCCTCGCGACTCTACGAACGCGGACCAGCTCGGATCGTCGAGCTCGACGATGTCGCCGCGGGACACGGGCCTAAGGATAGGTCGCTCCGCTCCCGTTGACGTCACCGCGTGACGGTGTCACGCTTCAGAGCGTGAGCTCATGGGGATGGGGGCTCGGCCACTGTGGACCGGGACAGAGGGGATAACCGAGTATCCATGTCTGCGACGCCTGAGCCTCGTTCCTCGACTGTTCCCACGGATCATTGGGTCGAGCGGATCCGCAACAGCCGGTGGGGGCGCTACATCACCGGTCGCGAGCGGCGACTGCTCGATGCGGTTCTCGAGCGAAC